>JAHDGW010000022.1:11128-21412 GCA_020631635.1 Saprospiraceae bacterium | reverse complement strand
AGTATTTAACCAAAAGCTATACAACAACAAGGTACCAGACAACCCCGGAGGAGGCACTGTAGATTGGACTAATCCATGGGGAGAACATAAGTACTATGATGCGATCGAAGCTCGTGAAGATGGCGGTACGCCATCTTTTTTACAAACCATAAGAGTGGCATTGGCGGTAAAACTCAAAGAAGAAATGGGAACCCAGGCTATTGAGAGACGTGAGCATGAACTTAATAAGCGGGCTTTTGAGGTAATGAAGAAAATCCCTAACCTTCACATACTTGCGGAAAACATAGAAGATCGCCTCGGAGTAATATCATTTTACATAGATCAGCTGCATTACAACCTAGCAGTCAAAATGCTTAATGATCGCTTTGGTATACAAGTACGAGGGGGCTGCTCATGTGCTGGTACTTATGGTCATTATCTTTTGTCTGTAAGTCAAGAAAAAAGTAAAACGATCACGACCCAGATTAATCTCGGTGACAACAGCTATAAGCCAGGATGGGTCCGTCTATCGTTACACCCTACTATGAGTAATGCTGAGCTTGAGATTGTATTAGATGCCATCGAGCAACTTGCATTACACCATGAGGAGTGGGCCGCAGATTATAAATATAATAATCGTAAAAATGAGTACTTCAACGTCAATGGAGAGAAAGATGTCGATGCCATCACCGAGAAGTGGTTTTCAGAGGCATTATGCTAATACAAAATAAATGAATCTACCTATATATCTGGATAATGCTTCTACGACTCCCCTATTGCCTGAGGTTATCGAGGCCATGAATTCGGTTATGACGGACGAATATGGAAATCCATCCTCCATACATGCCAAAGGTAGAAAGTCTAAATCCGTCATAGAAGCTGCACGGAAAACGGTCGCCAAAGTCATCAATGCAAGTGTCGCTGAGGTATTTTTTACATCAAGTGCAACTGAGGCCAATAATGGTATGATATCCAGTGCCGTAAAGTCCTTGGGTATAAGCAGAATTATAACTACCAAAGCGGAGCATCCTTGTGTTCTAAATACTATTCAAAGTCAAAAAATAGACACGGTATACCTGTCTTTAAACAGCAATGGAGAGATTGATCTTTATGAGCTCAATCATTTACTTTCAGACTCTGATCCAAAGACTTTAGTAAGTCTGATGTATATCAATAATGAGATCGGGGTCATACATCCTGTAAATAAGATTGCGGAGCTTTGTAAAGAGCATAATGCCTATTTTCACTGCGATGCAGTACAAGCTGTTGGTAAATATAAAATTGATGTTCAAAAAACACCGATACATTTTTTAAGTTCCTCAGCTCATAAGTTTCATGGTCCGAAAGGAGTCGGATTTATGTATATCAATGGTGATGTATCTATCGAGCCATACCTCTACGGTGGATCTCAAGAGCGAAATATGAGAGCGGGTACAGAAAACCTTTACGGTATCGTAGGTCTAGCCAAAGCACTAGAGTTAGCAGTCCACGAGAAAGAGAGCCGCATGTCCCATATCGCATCACTTAAAGCCAAGCTGCTGGAGGAGTTAATGACACATTTTGTAGATCTCAAAATCAATGCAGGAGGTGCTCAAACGGCTGCTCACATCGCTAGTATTTCATTTCCTCATAGCGATAAGTCTGAGCTCATGATGTTTAATCTAGACATCAACGGTATATGCGCAAGTGCAGGTAGTGCCTGTAGCTCGGGTGTAGAACATGACTCCCCTGTACTAGAAGCCATAGGACATGATCCTAAACGTAAAACGGTACGGTTTTCTTTTTCACATCTTAATACCGCGGAAGAGATCGATTACCTAATCGAAAAGCTTAAAACGCTTACTCCCCTACAATCATGAGTTATGAACTCTATATGAGAAGATGTTGTGAGTTGGCGAAAAAAGCAGACCATCAAATCAAAACTAATCCCAGAGTTGGTGCAGTCATCGTTCATGAAGGTCGCATAATAGGCGAAGGTTTTCATCAAAAATATGGTGAAGCCCATGCCGAAATCCATGCGCTCAACTCTGTCAAAGAATGCGATATCCATTTATTGAATCAAAGTACGATGTATGTCAGCCTAGAACCATGTGCTCATTATGGAAAAACTCCACCGTGCTGCGTGGCAGTAGCAGATACTAAAATACCTAAAGTAGTCATAGCGACTAAAGATCCGACTTCCAAAGTGATGGGTAAAGGGATAGCTCATCTTCGAGACCAAGGCGTGGAGCTAACCATTGGAGTACTAGAAAAAGAAGCGAAAGATATCATAAAACCATTTAGGATACTTCAGCAATACCATCGTCCCTATATCACCCTAAAGTGGGCTCAAAGTAGCGATGGCTATATGGGAAAAACAGATCAACAAATATGGATATCCGATCCATTATGTCAAATCCATAGTCATAAGCTGAGATCAACTCATGATGCAATATTAGTGGGAAAAAACACGGTCATGTTAGATAATCCGATCTTAAACAATCGATTATTTCATGGTCACTCTCCAGCTATCGTGATACTAGATAGCCTAAGAAAAATAGATATACAGAAACTAAAATTATCAAAAGCAGGTATACCCATTTATATTTTCAATCATAAGGACAACGTTATTGAAGACAACATCCATTATATCGATATTGATCCTCGAGATCTTACACCTGTCCTATCAAAATTACGAGATCTAGGTATCTATAGATTATTGGTAGAAGGAGGAGGCCAAGTTTTGAGTTCTTTTATCAAAGCAGAGCTTTGGGATAAAGCTTACTGCTACAAGAGTCCCAACCCTATAAACATTGGAATCAAGGCACCTAATCTAATTGGCAAATTAGTATCAAAGACAGATGTAGGTTCAGATAAGATTTTTGAGATCGAGAGATCATAGGTTAAAAAGCGTTAAGAATGTTTTAAAAGGCGAATATGTGCAAGAACAATTTTGATTTTTGTGTTTCTTCATTGTTACTTTGTTTATGAAGTGATATTAAAACACGATATGATCAAGTTTTTAAAAATATCTTTTTACACCATACTTTTATCTATTCCAGTGCTCGGATTTTCTCAACAGATAGAATGGAAAAGCTGGGAAGAAGTTATTGAGCTTTCAAAAACTTCTCCTAGGAAAGTGGTCGTAGATGTGTATACCGATTGGTGTGGTTGGTGTAAGAAAATGGATAAAATAACTTTTCAGCAACCACAAATTGCACAATTTATCAATGATAATTTTTACGCTATTAGATTTAATGCAGAGCATACCGAGACTATCGTATATCAAGATAAAGAATATAAGTTTACTAGAGCCGGCAAAAAAGGCTATCACGAGTTAGCTGCCACCTTAACGAAAGGTGACCTCCGCTACCCCACCGTGATCATTCTAGATGAAGGCCTTGATGTTCTTCAGCCTCTTAAAGGATTCCAAGATCCGATGTCGATGGAGCTTATTTTAACCTATTATCTTGGTGACCATCAAAACAGAACTCCTTGGAAAAGATATACTAGGACGTATAATTCGAAGATTATTAGGGCCGTACCTGTTGGTAATTAAACCATTTTTATACTTTGAGTTCAGTTTTAACGTTTTTTAGTTCAATCACCTCTTTTGAAATTGCGATTGCTTTGTATATTCGTCTTACCATGGATATTGATGAACAACATACCGTTATCTAATATTCTAGGTAGTTGATAGTAAATGAAGCAACTGATTTTTTTGGTTGCTTTATTTTTTTGTCCATACTACATGAAGATCACACTTATAGCCATAGGAAAAACTGCACAAAGCTTTGTAGATGCAGGAATCAAAGAATACCAAAAACGGCTCAAGCACTATTGCACTTTTCAATTCATCATTGTAAAGGACATCAGGGTATCCAAAAGTACTCCTGCTACAGTAGTCAAACATAAGGAAGGAGAAGTTTACCTCAAACACCTCAATAGCTCAGACTATGTGATACTATTAGATGAAAAAGGAAAGTCTTACAGCTCAAGGCAATGGTCTAAGCATATAGAGGATTTGAGTTTAAGAATAGGGACGCAACGGAATATTGTTTTTATTATTGGTGGGGCTTTCGGCTTCTCTCAAGAGCTCAAGGATCGTTCGCAAGAACTACTGTCCATCAGCGATATGACTTTTTCGCATCAATTAATTCGTCTTATCTTCATGGAACAGCTCTATCGGGCATGTACGATCATGAGAAATGAAAAATACCATAACGACTAAACAACAATGACGATTACTTACCTACTTATCGGAGTGACATGCCTCATATCTTATCTGGCATTCAATAATAGAGAACTCTTCAATCAATTATGTCATTACCCATATATCGAGGCTCAGGATAAGTCATACTATCGGATGCTCAGCAGTGGTTTTGTTCATGCCGATTTTACGCATTTATTGATCAATATGTATGTATTGTACATCTTTGGCAATACGGTTGAATATATTTTCACGAGCTATTTTGGTGATTTGCTCGGAAGAATACTTTTTCTGTTTACCTATCTGGCAGCTATCATCATCGGAGATTTACCCTCGTATTTTAAACACAAGGATAATCGTATGTACCGCGCCATCGGTGCATCAGGGGCTACCTCTGCTATTGTGTTGATGTATTGTATATTTTTCCCTTGGTCATGGTTGTATTTATTTTTCGTCATTCCTATTCCAGGGATCATATTTGCCGTACTTTACTTAGTCTACTCCTCATGGGCTAGCAAAAATAGTAACGATAATATCGGTCATGATGCCCATTTTTGGGGAGCAATTGCAGGAGTAGTGATCATTTTTGCTTTGATACCTTCACAGATTCCAACATTCATCCAAGAGGTACTTTCTGGCCCCAATAGTTGGCCGAGAGGCATGTTTTAAAATACACTATACCATCTTTCACGATAAACGGAGAATATACCTATTCCTCCATCAAAATTAGTGAATATCTGTACGGGAGTTGCAAAGGGATTATCCTCAAGATCACTGGCAATATTGAGCGTTTTAGAATATTGAAAGTATTCTTTAGTGATCATCTGCCACTTCGCAAATACTCTATTTTCAACTTCTTCATTCGTTGCTCGATACATCAATGCTTTGAATTTTTTTCGTTCTCCATTGAAACTCGCATCGCTTATGAGCAATGTATGAAAATCGAAACCTCTAGAACCAGAAGGATCATTGGTGTCGGTGTAAGTTGGAAATGCTGGTTCTGTGGGATTATTAGCGTTGCTCAGAAATATAGTAAGTGCATAGTAATTTTCTTCATCCGCAGGGTCATCAAAACTAAATTCAATACGACTTCGATCTTCTCCGTCTGAGTCTATGCCACCGTCAGCAATAAACTCAAACTCGGATAGTTCAACAACACATGGAGCGCTGGCAGATGCCTTTGCCCTGAAGTCAGCATAATTAACTTCTAAATCAAAATTATTGGACGAACTTAAAATCTGATCATTGGTATAATTAAATCCAAATTCTTCACCATTGTATTCTATACGTTGATCTAGACTCTGATCATCTTTAAGTATTACGACGGCATCATCCACAAGATCAAATTCTTGATCAACATCTGCTACACTGTAGGTCTTACTTACTACTACTTCGATTAATCCTTCATCAATATTCAAAAATGCATTGGTGACCAACTGATCTGTATGCTCGGGAGGATCAATTTCTAAGGTTGTTGAAAAAAAATCTTCGCTACAAGAGATAATGAATACTACGAAAAGACTGAATAATATGATTTTATATAAATTTTGCATTTGCTTCATCTTTTTAAAACTCGAAACTATAGTTGATATAAGGTATAATCGGGAATAGACTGGCTTGCTTAAGGCTATATTCGCCTTCAAATGAGCCTGTATCTGGATTCCTCACGTAATCAACTTCAGAATAAATAAAGAAAGGATTTTGACGATTGTAAGTATTGTAAGCACCGAATGACCAAGTACGTTTATGTCTCTTCTTTTGTTTTGTAAAATTGATACCTACATCGAGTCGGTGGTAGCTATTCATCCTAAAATCATTGCGATCTCCAAAATATGAAGCAAAAACAAAATTAGGCTCTCCTGTATCGCCTTTGATGATTGATTCATAATTAGAGCTGGCAAGGGTTACAGCATTTCCTGTTCCATAGACCCAGGCACCTGATATAGATATATTTTCTTTCCATTGATAATTGGCGACGATGGATAGATCATGTCTCCGATCATAGCGATAAGGAAATTCTCGACCAGAATTGAGATCGTCAAATTGACGATTTGACCAAGACAAGGTATAGCCCATCCATCCATTTAGGCGACCTAATTTCTTTTGTATTAAAATTTCTGCACCATACGCCTCACCATCTCCCTGCGTTACTCGATCTTCCCAATCCGAAAACTCAAATAAGCCCGACCCCTCTTTGTATGATATTACGTTAGATATGGATTTATAATATCCCTCGATACTCAATTCATATTCATCACCTAGGCTTCTAGCTGCACCTAATGCAAACTGGTATGAGCTCTGAGGTTGTACGCGATCCGTAGTCGGCAACCATAAGTCTGTCGGCAGTCCGATACCCTCAAAGGCAAGTAAATGTATATTCTGTTGCATAGTAGCAAACGAAGCTTTGATAGAAGTATTCTCATCTATTAAATATCGAGAACTTATTCTTGGCTGTAGCGATAGATAGGTTTTTCCATTCACAACAAACCCTGAGAAATGAAGACCAGCATTCACCTTGAACTGACTTCCGATTTTCATATCATCCTCGGCATAAAGCGCAAACTCCTGAGCAAAAATATCAGCCTGCCCTAATTCTAGATTAAAGTCAATATCATCTTGTGTATCTATTTCTCTCAATGTAAACAATCCTGGCTTAAACTTATGGTGAATCCATTGAGCCCCAAATCGGATATAATGATCTGGACTAGGAACATAATCAAAATCAACTCGAGCAGCATAATCCCTAATACCAGAATTATAATTGAGACTGATCTCTTCTAATTCATTATTAGGATACTCAGTCCCATATCCAACACCAAAATCGAGATTATAATGACTTAAACTTAAGGTAGTATTCATAAATAATTGGGGAGCGAGGAGCCGATTCCACCGGAGAGCAGTGGTAATATTTCCCCAGGCAAAATTATTATCTATTCGATCTCGGATTTCGCTATCTACCTCTTTTGTATTTAAAAAGAAGCGATCCTTACCCATATACGTACTTAGGTATAAACGATCTCGATCCGAAAACTTATGATTGATCTTGGCATTGACGTCATAAAAATAATAACCTGTACTACCCTCCTCTCCATCGCCTTCAAAAGCATTCTTTATAAATGGTCTTGCGAGTACATCAATATAGGTACGTCTGGCAGAAACAATAAAGGAGGTTTTATCGGTGATAATCGGGCCTTCTAAAGTAAGTTTTGATGCCACGACGCCTATAGAACCTGTCCCTTTAAACTCCTTCATATTCCCCTCTTTCATATTGATTTCCAATACGCTACTGAGGCGACCTCCATACCTCGCCGGAAATCCACCTTTGATCAACTTTACATCCTTAAGTGCATCTGCATTAAAAACAGAAAAGAAGCCAAATAAATGTGAAGCATTATAGACGGGAACGCCATCAAGAAGTATCAAATTTTGATCTGGACTACCACCTCTTACATATAGACCGCTCTGCCCTTCACCACCAGACTGAACACCTGGCAATAGTTGCAATGCTTTGAGTACATCAACCTCTCCTAGGAAAGCGGGTATTTTCTTAATTTGAGCAATAGGCACTTCTACCATAGACATCTGAGATTCCTCTTGGATTTTCTTACTTCGTACCGCACTGATTTCTACTTCTTGAAGTACATTATCTGGCTGTAGCGAAATATTTATCGTCTGATCTTGATCTAGCGTAATGGTTACCGTTTGTGACTTATACCCTATGTATGAAAACTCCAGTTCGGCGCTACCGCTCCCCGAAAATGAATAAAAGCCAAAGGTATTACTGATCGTTCCATTCTCCGAAACAAAATCGTAGACATTGGCTGAGACTAATTTTTCACCTGTAGAAGCATCGTCTATATATCCACTTATCGTGAACGTTTGTGCTTGTAACTGGATACAGATTAGTAAACAAAACCACGAGATAAAGATTGTTGATTTTTGCATATATCGGTAAATATAAAAGGCTAACGAACGAGTCGTTAGCCTTGTGAAGATCTTTCTATTAATGTTCCGTAAAGCTCGACTAATTATCCTAAAAATGGATATCTATAGTCCGTTGGTGGAACAAAATTTTCTTTAATCGTACGTGGAGATATCCATCTAAAGAGGTTTAAAATCGAACCAGCTTTATCATTGGTACCTGATGCACGAGCTCCACCAAATGGTTGTTGACCTACTACTGCGCCTGTTGGTTTATCATTGACATAAAAGTTACCCGCCGCATTTTTCAATATTTTATGTGCTAGTGCAACTGCATCCTTATCTTGACTAAATATGGCACCCGTCAAGGCATATGGTGATGTCTCATCTACGAGATGAAGTGTAGCCTCAAAGTCCTCATCCTCGTATACGTACACCGTCAGTACGGGTCCAAAAATTTCTTCTACCATAGTCTTGAACTTCGGATCTTCCGTAACGATAAGCGTAGGCTGTATAAAATAACCTTTTGACTTATCATAGGTGCCTCCTGCTTCTATATTCGCATCTTTGCTTTGATGAGCGTAGTCTATATAAGAAGATATCTTATCAAATGCTTTCTCATCAATGACAGCATTCACAAAATGAGAAAAATCATCTGGCGACCCAACTGTGATTGTCTTAAGATCTTCCTTTACATATTCTAGAATAGCCGCGGCCTTAGATTTGGGGATATAGGCTCTAGATGCAGCACTACATTTCTGCCCTTGATATTCGTAGGCACCTCTCACCAAACCAGTAGCAACGACCTTAGCGTCCGCTGAAGGGTGAGCGACTACAAAGTCCTTGCCTCCTGTCTCACCAACAACTCTAGGATATGATCTATAAGTATCTATATTTTGGCCAATAGTTTTCCATAAATGCTTGAATACACCCGTACTTCCAGTAAAGTGTAGACCTGTAAACTCTGGATGATTAAAAACCACATCTCCAATAGCTGGTCCATCTCCATAGATCAGATTGATCACTCCTTTTGGCAATCCAGCGGCTTCAAAAAGCTCCATGATGATATTGGCAGAATAAATCTGGCTATCCGCGGGTTTCCAAACCACTACATTGCCTAGCATCGCTGGTGCAGCGCATAAGTTAGCTGCTATAGAGGTAAAGTTGAACGGTGTCAAGGCAAATACAAATCCCTCCAAAGGCCTGTACTCCAACCTATTCCAAATACCAGGAGCACTTTCTGGCTGTTGTGCATAGACTTCTGTCATATATTGCACATTGAACCTAAAGAAATCTGCCATTTCACATACGGCATCGATTTCTGCTTGGAATGCATTTTTGGATTGACAAAGCATCGTTGCGGCATTCATTCTAGCTCTGAAAGGCCCTGTCAATAGATCCGCTGCTCTCAAAAAGATAGATGCTCTCTCTTGCCACGGCATTGCTGCCCAAGACTCCTTTGCTTCCAATGCAGCATCGATTGCTTGACGAGCATGCTCTTGCGTTCCATTATTGAACGTTCCTAGCTTTAAACTAAGATCATGAGGAGCATACATCGCTACTTTATCTGAGGTCGTGACATGCTGATCACCGATATACATGGGCACATCCATTGGTGTGATTTTCATGGCTTCATAAGCAGCTTGTAGTTCTGATCGTTCTACAGTCCCTGGAGCATAGCTCAAAACGGGTTCATTAGTTGCAATTGGTGGTTCGAAATATGCGTTTGACATTTAGTATCTTATTAGTAGTTGTTAGTAATTTCTTGTGCTATAAAATCAGGAACAAAGGCGGAGACTTCTCCATTTCCTTTGATTATTTCTCTCACGATGGTAGAGCTTATATGTGAGTATTCTGGTTGGCTAATGAAAAACATAGTCTCCAGATTATCTCCTATAATATGGTTGAGCTGAGATATTGTTTTCTCATAATCAAAATCAGAGGCATTTCTCAAGCCTCTAATCAGAAACCGAGCATTGATACTTTTACAGTAATTTACGGTCAATCCTTCAAAAAAGCCTGCCTCTACTTGATCATCATCTTTAAAAACTTCATTGATCCAGGCTAGGCGCTTCTCAAGTGAAAAAAGATATTTCTTTTGAGAATTGACTCCTACTGCGACTACGATCTTATCGAACAATGGTTTTGCTCGTCGCACAATATCAATATGGCCTGTGGTAATAGGATCAAATGAA
>JAHDGW010000022.1:7379-11118 GCA_020631635.1 Saprospiraceae bacterium | reverse complement strand
AGTACGGCAATTTTCATAATCAGCTTTTATAATCTCCTTGCGAAAATAATCTTATTCGATCACTCTTCTCTTCTTTTTAACCTGAATGAATTCAAGAATTGGTCAATACCGTCGTTTAGACCATTTTCAGTTTTCATAAATACCTGCAAGACATAAAGCACATCTTGATGGATGGCCACCCATAACTTACAGCTGGCGTCTCCTCCATTGTATACAATACGACCAACTTCACCATCAACTCCATTGATATTTTTTGCCGAATTGTAGCTCAACTCTCCATAAAGTTGAGTAGTAATTTGCATCATCGTACTATCTACCACTAGTGCTTTTAAGGCTATAGAGTCTTCAGGAAAGAGACCTTCTGAGTATTGAATAATGGACATCATATAAAGTTCGTTGGGGTCTTCCTTTGTACCCTCGCAATAAAAACTCATGTTAGGGAATTCTCCAAAGACGGTCTCTATAACTCTAGATTTGGACTCTAACTCACAAGGCACGTAGATCGAAAATTGGAATGCATCGTTTTCATAAGTATCCCATGTCAAGTCTTGACTCATAAGGATCAACGGAAAAAAAATGGCTATAAGTATTTTATACATCATGGAAAAGCATCTGCATGTAAAGCTAAAGTTTCTTAATAGCTTAACGTATCTAATAGGTAGTTATAGTACTAAGAGAATCTTAAAGTATCAAGGCAAGTCATAAAACATGAAAGCCTACAATTACTGATATATCAAATACTGCTTTCTCATCTGACGAAAATCATTAAGCGATGGATGCCAACTTGCTCTAATCTTCTGCATGCTTTTACCTTGTTGCAATTGCGCTCTTAGGGATGCTGTACCGGCTAGTTTCTCAAAGAAATTATTATCATTATAAAAATCATGACCTTCCGCATGATAGTAATTATAGGCTTCAATCAACCAATCAAACGAGAGCTCTTTGTTTGTTATATATGAATCATATTTTGCTAATGTAAGGTCTAGTCCATGACATACTTGATCCTGATGTTTAGGATATTTAGATCCAATATTAGGTTTAGGTATAAAGCTTTCATCCCATCCTTCGATATTTATTTTTGGACTACCGATGAGCTGAAACTGTCGGTCGGTTCCTCTACCGATAGAAATCGTAGTTCCTTCAAATAGACAAAGGCTTGGGTATAATCGTATTGAGCGATGATTCGGTAGATTTGGCGATGGTGCTATCGGTACTTCATAAATACTATGTCTAGTATAGTTGCGGCATTTTATCACCTTAAGATCACATTCATTGGCTTGATTGATCCATTGTTCTCCCTTGATCATATAAGCATACTCGCCAATGGTCATACCATAGACTATGGGTACAGGGTGTAGTCCTACAAAGGACATAAATTCTGGCTCCATGACCGGCCCATCGATACGATCTATGTTTGGATTAGCCAATTGTATAGCAGAAGGTTTTTTGTTTTTACCGTATAATGAATACAAAGGAATATCCGTTTTTGCATCCTTACCGTCATCAATATTCTCACCTGCATCGGCCGTCCCCCTAAAGCCATGCTCTGGGGCAAATATAGCTTTAACATCAATTTGGAGATTAATCAAACTATCCAAGAGATGAGCCGAATCGAAAGTCGAGGTATGATTGACAACTAATGCCACTTTTTTATCTTTTAAATAATGGAGATAGAATTCTGTTTGATAAATCCCTGGAAGAATAGCACTTTCTGATTGTACCTCTTCTTGGTCTTGCCCTATACAAGAAGGGAAAGTCAAGATGATACTCATGAAAAAAAATAGAGGAAATTTCATAGATCAAAAATAAGCCGAATAAATCATATATAGTATTTGTCTAATATTATATCTTAGAAGACTTAACATCTCCACTTTATTTGGCAAAGAAAAGAATATATGCAGTAATCGATCTAGAGACCACTGGTGGCTTGGCAAAACGAGATCGCATTACCGAGGTTGGAATCGTATTGTATGATGGAAAAGAAATCATAGATCAGTTTGAAAGTCTCGTAAATCCTGAGCGATCTATTCCTCCAGAGATCACCCGTATCACTGGTATCACCAACGATATGGTAGCAGAGGCACCTAAGTTTTATGAAATAGCAAAGCGTATTGTCGAAATGACGGATGGTACCATCTTCGTTGCGCATAATGTTCGATTTGACTATAGTTTTCTGAAAGAAGAATTTGCTAGACTAGGATACACATTTACCAAACGTCAGCTATGTACTGTGCGGATGTCACGTAAAGCGTTTCCTGGGCTTAAGTCATATAGCCTCGGTAATCTAATCAAGCATTTTGGTATAGAGGTAAGTAGTCGCCACCGAGCACTAGATGATGCATACGCTGCATCTGTAGTCTTATCACATATACTTACGAGTGACGATAATCAAGAGATGGTCAAGACTATGATCGATAAAGGGATCAAAGAAGCTCAATTGCCAGAAAACCTGAGTAAAGAACAACTCTTGCAACTACCTGAGTCTCCTGGCGTCTATTATTTTTATAATGATTATGGAAAGGTAATCTATGTCGGAAAAAGTAAAAACATACAAAAGCGGGTCATACAACACTTTTCTAAAACCACTAAAAAATCGATCAAGCTTGCAAAGATGTTGAGTAGTCTTGACTATGAAGAAACTGGACACGAACTCATCGCTCTGCTACTTGAATCAAAAGAAATAAAAACGCTGCAGCCTGAGATCAATAAGGCACAGCGAAATGCTAAATACCCTTACTTCATTCATAGTTTTTATGATCTTACAGGATGTATACAATTTGAAATTCTGAAAAGCAATAATAAAAATCGTTTGCACAAGCAGATTCTCGAGTTCTTCAGCTCACGGGAAGCCGCCAAATCATATCTATGGGGAATCAAAAAACGCTTTGAACTTTGTGATGCTAAGATTGGTATCCATAAGGATGAGGGACCTTGTTTCGAGCATAAGGTAGGTCTGTGTCATGGTGTTTGCACAGGTGATGAAACTCCGGATCAATACAACGAACGGGCAGAACTTGCGTATCAAGCTATGAACACTTATTTCGAGCAAGACTTCTGCATCAAACTCACAGGTCGCAAAAATGATGAGACTGGCCTTGTGCTTGTCGAAAATGGTGAATACGCAGGATATGGATATGTCAATTCGGAAGACCAGATCAATAGTCCTGATGAAATGAAAAACTATATCGATAGACACCAATCAAATCCAGAACTCAATAGCATAGTACGAAATTATCTCACTAAGATTAGAGAAAAGGATATTGTGGTTTTATAGAAAACGAAACAATGGATATAATTTAGAAAGAAGTGTTTTAACAAACAGATTGATAATGCACATATAATCATCCTTCTTTAATACAAATTGGAAGATGATACATTATCGATACTTATCGACGTTCTGTTTTTATCCTTAAGACAACTAAACGAGAACAAAACCCTAAGAAAGTTGAGTGCTAAACATCCTAGAGCTTAGGTCTAATTTTATAGTTTAATTGGTATAATACCAATTTTAGTTAGAAATGACTCATAAATTAGTTAACGATAAATATTTAAGGTCAAGGCAAAAAACGTAGGGATAGCGGTAGCTATCACGTTCCGATAATTATCGGCATTTTAACGCTGAGATTGGATATTTATCAAACTTAGAATGCGTCATTTTTGACTGAATTTGGTATAATAAACTTATGCCTGCCGCGCCTTCAATTTTCGATCATATTCTCCGGTACCAAGCTGATGCATA
>JAHDGW010000022.1:0-7369 GCA_020631635.1 Saprospiraceae bacterium | reverse complement strand
ATAAGGCTAAGATGACTCCTCACAGCATCGAAGAATGTTTTATGAGAATGATAAGGTATATTATACTGCTCTGCAGTATCTCTGACAATATTAGAAATTTTCTTGTAGTGAACATGACATATATGCGGAAATAGATGGTGCTCTACCTGATGATTTAAACCACCAATAAACCACGCAAAAAAAGTACTTTTTTCAGCATAATTGGCTGTCGTTTTCATTTCATGTATCGCCCAGCTATTTTCTATACTACCCTCCTGATCGACTTTATAAAAATCGAGCTCTTCTAAAATATGGGCAGGTTGAAAGATATAGGCAAATATCAATCCCGAGATATAGTGCATTATAAAAAATGCTAGAAATACCAGCCATCCAGAAATGTCTAATAAAACTATCGGAATGAAAAGAGTCACACTCAGATAGATAAATTTTACCACGATTAACTCAATCAGTCTTAACGGGAAAGAAAGCCCTTGATTTTTCAGTAATCCCATTTTACGGTATCGCAACAATTGTTGAAGATCTTTGACCACAAATCTTACAATAGACAATAATCCATAAAAGAAAGTACAGTAATAAGCCTGATATTTAAATATTCTTCTTCGTTTTTGATTTGGAGAAAAACGCATGACATTTTGATCTAAATCTTCGTCGTGTTCATGGATATTGGTATAAGAATGGTGCAATACATTATGTTGAATTTTCCATGTTATATGGTAGCCACCTATCGCATTAATTAAATATCCAAGTACATGATTTACTTTTTTGTCACTAGAATAAGCACCATGATTAGCGTCATGCATTATGGATAATCCTATACCTGACATCCCCAAGCTCATAACCGTATATAAACCGAGGATGGCTAAAAAACTCTGTGCAACTCCTGAAAGCAATATGAATAGGGGTATAAAATACAGACAAATCATAAAGATCGTCTTGATTTTCATATCTAGATTAGCATGCTTCGATAGATTTCGGTCTTTGAAATATGTGTTTACTCGTCTATTTAGTTCTTTGTAGAATTCAGGTCTATCTTTTCTATTAAATCTAACATTTATATCAGCCACAGTAATCTATTTAGTGAATATTACTTGATAATATCTTGATTATCAATTCAATGAATCTTTAAAAATCTATTCAATAATAGATTAAGCGAATATAGTCAATACTATATATTAACATGTATGATCAGAAATAATCACCCATTTCCCTTCATCCTGCTGTAGCATCAATGTAAAAAATCCTGAAGGTGCATCATCATCTCTTTTGAGGGTATATTGACCAATGATACGGTACAGACCATCTTGTACCCGATGTATTTCATTGACATCAAAGGACAATGTACCCATTCGCTCCCGTGTGGGGTATGCTTTATTGAAATTATCCTTGGTCTCATTCCACCCTTTGGTAATACCGGCTTGTCCTACAAAGGTAAGAAAGTCAGATTTCCAATACCCTTCCATAAATCCGTCAATATCACCTTTATTCCAAGCAAATTCCTGATCGCTCAACACCTTAAGAACTGCTTTCTTTTCTTTTTCTAGGTCTGATGGTTTCATCTCCGTACTTGTACATGAGAATGTCAATATACTAATCCATAAAAATGCTAAATATCTCATGTAAAATAGGTTTTCATTTGATTGTGCAACTCAGCTGCTGCATTTTTTATTCGTTCTTGATATCCTTCTCCATTTCCGCCTGCATAGATGATACCTCTCGTACTATTAACCAATAATCCACAATCCTTAGTAAATGCCGCGTCCGCTACTTCCTGGATAGTGCCTCCTTGAGCACCTACTCCTGGCACTAATAAAAAATGATCTGGTATTAAAGAACGGATGTGTTTTAGTTGCTCAGGATGTGTTGCTCCTACGACGTACATCAGATTATCTATACTGCCCCACTCTTGGCTCTTTTTTATGACTTGCTCAAATAGTAAACCGTCCTCGTCTTTAAGTAGTTGGAAATCTTGACTTCCACTATTGGATGTCAAAGCTAGTAAGATGACCCATTTATTTTCAAATGCAAGAAAGGGACTTACACTATCTATACCCATGTATGGGGCTACGGTAACAGAATCAGCCTGTAAAGTATGAAAAAAAGCACGTGCATATCGTCCAGAGGTATTTCCTATATCACCGCGCTTAGCATCGGCAATGATAAAGTGATCATTACCGATATAGTCAATAGTCTTCTCTAAACTATTCCAGCCAGAAGCTCCATACGCTTCGTAAAATGCTGTATTGGGTTTATAAGCCACAGCATGATCCTTGGTAAGATCGATGACCATCTTGTTAAATTCAAAAATCGGATCATCGGCTTCCAGAAATTTGGGTGGTACTTTTTCTAAATCAGTATCCAAACCAACGCAGAGAAATGATTTTTTCTCTTTAATGTTGGCAATTAAGGTCTTCCTATTCATACTAGGCTATTCCATTAACTGCAAGTACGGATTTGATTTCGGGTAGCTTTTGTTTAATGGTATGCTCTACTCCTGCTTTCATGGTCATCGCTGACATACTACAATATTCGCAACTGCCAAGCCATTTGACTTTCACTTCTAGATCATCTGTAATGTCTACGAGTTCGATATCTCCTTTATCTACCTTTAGGTGCGGACGTATTTCATCCAAAGCGAGTTCTACTCTTTGTAGCAATTGTTCTTTCTCGGCTGCGCTCATATGACAAAAATAATCAATTTTTGAATCAATTAACGATTTTTACGACTTCAGTAGGTGCTAAAGCTTCATTACGAATATTTACTTGCCTGATTAGATTATCAGAAATATCAGATATAAAGTTTTTGACCTTATTATTTTGATCGAGGATAGCAGGTGTTCCACGGTCTCCAGCTTCACGTACACTTTGTATAAGCGGTAATTGTCCTAGCAACATCGAATTCGCTTTTCGAGCAAGACTCATACCTCCACCAGATCCAAAGATCTGATACTTATTATCGGGTAATTCGGCTGGGGTAAACCAAGCCATATTTTCGACCACTCCGAGTATAGGCACATTGACATTGGGTAACATAAACATATTCATCGCTTTTACAGCGTCAATAACGCTGACCTCTTGCGGAGTTGTGACCATAACAGCTCCCGTAATAGGAATCGCTTGTACAAGAGTAAGCTGTATATCTCCCGTACCTGGAGGCAGGTCTATAAGTAGGTAATCTAACTCCGGCCATAAACATTCATTTATAAACTGCCTTATAATACCTCCTAATCTTGGCCCTCTGAGTACAACAGCTTGCTCAGGTTCTACTATATTTCCGATAGAAATCATATGAATCCCATGGGACTCTATCGGTAATATTTTATTTTGACCATAGAGCTTTTTCACTTGAGGTCGTTGAGCAGTGGTCCCCATCATGGTAGGAATACTTGGACCATAGAGGTCCGCATCCATAATACCTACTTTAGCACCTTTGTCCCGAAGGGCAATTGCCAAGTTGGTAGTCACTGTAGATTTCCCTACTCCTCCTTTTCCTGAGGCAACGGCTATAATATTTTTGATTTGTGGCAATGCCCTTCCTTTAGCTCCGGCACTACCCGTGGGAGCTTCTTGCTCCATATGAACATGTACCTGTGCATCAGGGTACTCCTCATTGATAGCCTTGATACAAGCAAAATTGAGTGTTGACTTTACCTCGGGATCTTTAGCAGATACCTTGAGGGTAAAAGAAACATTCTTTGCATCTATTTTGAGATTAGAAATCATCTTTTGAGAGATCACATCGAGTCCTGTTTTAGGGTCTCTCACTCTTCTGAGTGCAGTGACTATGGTATTGTTGTCTATATTCATATGCTATACGTTACAAATATATCAACAAATGCGTCGAAAGAGGGTTCTCAAAGTATACTATTGTATCTTTACTTTTTTGTAAACCATGAATAAATCAGAAAACTCTCAATGAGAATTTTTCGCGATATAAAATCTTTACCTTCTTTTAAGAGATCTGTCATTACCATTGGATCCTTTGACGGAGTACATCGGGCACATCAAAAAATCATAAAGCAAGTAAAAAGACTAGCTAGTGAAATCAGAGGTGAATCCATTATCATAACTTTCGATCCGCATCCTAGATCTATTATATACCCTAAAGATGATAGCTTACGATTACTGACTGATATCGATGAGAAACTGGAAATTCTAGCAAAACTAGGAATAGATAATGTAGTGGTAGTTCCCTTCTCATTCGAGTTTTCTAGACAATCTCCTCAAGAATACGTAGAGCGATTTATTATCGAAAACTTTAATCCTGAGTATGTCGTACTTGGCTATGATCACAAATTTGGATTAAATAGAGCTGGCGACATCCATTTACTGAAACAGTATGAAGAAGATGGTAAGTTTAAATTAGTTGAGATCCAACAACAGCAATTAGATGATATTACAATCAGTTCTACGCAGATAAGAAAATCATTATTGTCTGGTGAAATATTGATTGCCAACAATCTACTCAAGCATACTTATATGCTTACGGGAAAAGTCATACATGGAAAAGAAATAGGCACTTCATTGGGTTTTCCTACAGCAAATCTCAAACTCAATGAAGAAAAGAAACTCATTCCTAAACAGGGAGTCTATGCTGTACGAGTAATCCATGATGATTACCAATATGATGGCATGATGCATATCGGAAATCGTCCCAGTCTTAATGATGGATTAGAGCTGTCTATAGAAGTTAATATTTTTGATTTCAATCAGATCATCTATAATGATCAGCTCCGAGTAGAGATTGTGGCATACATCAGAGCTAATGAAAAATTTGATCATCTAGACGAACTCAAAAAACAACTTACTCAGGATAAGGCTGATGTTATACACCTACTCAATCGCTACAAAACAAAAGTAGAAGATTGTAAGGTTGCAATCGCCATTTTAAACTATAATGGAAGTGAGCATCTGCAATCTTACTTGGCCTCTGTATCATTTAGCAGTCAAGAGAAGTTTAAAATTTATGTCATCGATAATGGCTCAACGGATGATTCTGTAGATTATATCCAAGAATACCACCCAGAGGTAGAATTGATCAAATTACAGACTAATTATGGGTTTGCAGAAGGTTATAATAAAGGAATCCAGTTTATAAAAGAGCCACTTATAGCTATACTCAACTCTGATGTCAAAGTTGAGCCAAACTGGATAGACCCTATTCTTAAAGCCATGAATAATGATCATAATATTGGTGCTTGTCAAGCCAAGATTTTATCCTTAGAGGATGCTCAATCATACGAATATGCAGGTGCTGCTGGTGGTTTTTTAGACTATCTAGCCTATCCATTTTGTCGAGGGCGGATCTTCGATCATATTGAAGAGGATCATGGTCAGTATGATGAAGAATCAGATATTCATTGGGCCTCAGGAGCTGCAATGGTAGTGAGAAAGCAGATATTCTTAGATGCCGGTGGATTCGATAGAAAGTTTTTTGCGCATCAAGAAGAAATAGATCTTTGTTGGAGAATGCGGCTACATGGTCATACAATCAGATATATTCCACAATCTGTAGTATTTCATTTAGGTGGCGGCACATTGGATTATGAAAATCCTAAAAAGACCTATCTGAATTTTAGAAATAACCTGATGATGTTACTCAAAAATGATATGAGTGGTTTCAGGATTTTAAAGTTTATATCACGCCTTATCCTTGATGGCATCGCTGGATTAAAAATGATCTTGGATGGAAAATGGCAAAATTGCTTAGCAGTTATCCGTGCTCATTTTGGTGTTTATAAAAGACTACCTTATGTTATTGGTAAAAGACGACAATTGAAAGAAAGCTTAAAAGCCAGAGGTATCAAGGGTAAAAACCCTTCTTTTTACAACAAGTCAATTGTCTATCAATATTTTGTCAAGGGAAGAAAGAGCTATCAAGAATTGATTGATTAGTCGACTTGAAAATGTCATAAAACAACTTGAGCGTAAAAGAGCTTATGAAAAGTTTACTCCAAAAGATTGAAGTCCTACATAACGACGATGATATCATCGTGATCAACAAACCCGCTGAGCTACTGACTATTCCAGACCGATATCGCGACTTGCCTAATGTCATGGGATATTATAAACGAAAGTATGGTGAGATCTTTATGGTGCATCGTCTAGATCGTGATACAAGTGGCGTCATGATCTTGGCTAAACATGAAACGGCTCATAAAAACCTCAGCAAGCAATTTGAAGACCATACCGTAACTAAACAATATAAAGCCATCGTTAAAGGATATCCGAATGTTGAAGGAGATACCATAGATTTACCTATAGTAGAATCTTCCAAAAAGGGAAAGATGACCACTGCCAAAAAGGGTAAAGCCAGTATTACTAAATATCAATTAGTCAAACAATATGGGCAGTATGCACTGCTTGATGTAACACTACTTACGGGTAGAACACATCAGATCAGAGTTCATTTAAGCGCTATAGGATTGCCACTCGCTGTAGATGCTATATATAGCAAGCGAGATCATATCAAGTTATCCGAGTTTAGCAAAAAACGTATTCGTTTTAATAAAGATACGGAAGAACAACCTTTGGTTAAAAGGCATAGTTTGCATTCATACCAGCTTGCTGTAGATCATCCTGCAACAAGGGAACGCCTACAGTGGGTAGCTGAATTACCTAAGGATTTAAAAGCATTAATCTATCAACTAGAAAAAGCATACGGTTAAAATATCTTTTGCAAAATCACTGCATGAGTTACATCCATTTTGAATTACAAAAATCATTTTCATGAAAATAGGTGTCATTAAAGAACTTAAGAATCCGCCAGATACTCGAGTGCCAATAAGTCCTCAACAATGCGCAGAACTAAAGGAACAATATGGTATTAAGCTCGTAGTACAAAGTAGTGATACTAGATGTTTTAGTGATGAGGAGTATAAAAACAAAGGAATCGAAGTCGTAGCATCTGTGGAAGATTGTGACATCTTAATAGGAGTGAAAGAGGTTCCTATTTCAGCATTAGTAGCTAATAAACATTATTTTTTCTTTTCGCATACCATCAAAAAGCAAGAATACAATCGTGATTTACTCAGAGCCATATTAGCTAAAAACATACAGCTTACAGACTACGAAACCATTACTAATGAACACAAACAACGACTGATAGCATTCGGTAAGTTTGCAGGAATGGTCGGTGCTCACAATGCTATCTATACGTGGAATCAACGGAATCCAAAGTTTGATCTACCAAGAATGAATAGTTTCAAGGATTATGAAGCGGCAAAGAACCAATATCAAAACTGGACGCTTGATCCTATCAAAATAGTACTGACCGGTACGGGTCGAGTATCCAATGGTGCTGCAATGGTACTGAGAGATATGGGTATACAACAAGTTGCCCCATTGGATTATGTCTTAAATCAATATGATC
>JAHDGW010000377.1 GCA_020631635.1 Saprospiraceae bacterium | reverse complement strand
GACACCTCTCCCGAGATATCTGATAATATGAGTATACTGGGTTGATCCAAGATCTTACGCTTACCCAGGCCATTACCGTAGATAGAAAGTGAAAGGTCTTCATCGATTTCTATTTCATTGACGTCCGTATCTTCTATGATATCATCTTCAGCCTCTTCTTGATAAACAGGTTCAGATTCTTCGTTAGATCTCCGTTCGTCTAGCTCTTCATCATAAGAGTAATCACGAGTACCTGTATTTACCCGTATCGCAGAATCTACTTTTTCTGTGCGGTCACCACCAAAATAGTCCTTCTCTTCATCTTCGTATGCTATCTCATCTTCTCCTGCATTACCTACTCCCGCATCGCAGTGTTTCACCATGAGAGATCTTGCTTTTCTAGACCCATATTTGAATGCATCAGACCACTTGTGGCATGCTTGGGAGTACTTCCCTTGCTTTTGATATATTTGTCCTAAAACTACTTTTACATCATGATTATCAGGAGATAATACTTCCGCTATGCCTAGGTTTTTCAGTGCTTTATCGTATTCTCCAAGCTCATATTCAGTAAGTCCCATGAGTTCTACAAGATTACCTTCAAGGCCTTTAATATCCATGGCAAGCAGAAGGTCTTTTTTGACTCCTTTATATGATCTTAGATTATATTTGGAAAGAGCCCTTAGATAGAGAGCATCTTTATAAGACTGGTTTTTATTAATGACTAGAGAGAGTTGTTTGACCGCTTCATCATAGCGGTTGGTTTGCATGAGATATTCACCTTTCGTGTATAGAAACCCAATCTCTTCCTCCCAGTTTTGTGATACTAGTTGAGTAGTCATACTCATCAAAGTTATAAAGAGGAATAGTATTCTCATGTTCTCAAGTTGTTTCACTATTAAGACGCAAATGTAATCAAAGTGTTAGTTAAGGCTATATTAAAATGGCGCTAACCCGTTATGATAATGCAAATAATTTGCCGAAAATAAAGGAATCCTTATGATTTTCGATCTTATCGAAAATAAGCTATAGAAGGGGGTTGAATAGAATTGCTTTATTTTCTGCCATAATGTCACCTATTCAAGCAGTTTAGCTATCTTTGTATCACTGGAGATTTATAAAATTATAATCCATGAACCCAACAGCTGAACCAGCAACCCATAATACTCCACTTGGAGAGGAAAGACAGGGAGAAGTTTACCTAGAAGAGCAAAAGATAGAATTTTCAAAGAGTTATTACATAGAGAGTTATGGCTGTGCAATGAATTTTGCCGATACCGAAATCGTAGCTTCTATCTTGACAAAAGAAGGATATGGGCCCACTGAAGAGATGGATGGTGCTGATTTGTTATTGATCAATACTTGCTCCATTCGGGAGAAAGCGGAAGATACTGTACGTAAACGACTTAAGCTTTTTAATAAAGCGAAGAGAGCCAATAAAGGCGCTATGATCGGAGTGCTAGGCTGTATGGCGGAGCGACTCAAAAGTAAATTTCTAGAAGAAGAAAAGTTGGTAGATATCGTGGTCGGACCAGATGCATATCGAGATATACCAAGTTTGATAGCAGGTGCTGAGCATGGAAATAAAGGGGTGAACGTACTCCTTAGTAGAGAGGAAACATATGCTGATATTAGCCCTGTACGACTGGATAGCAACGGAGTATCTGCCTTTATATCCATCATGAGAGGCTGTGATAATATGTGCTCCTTTTGTGTAGTGCCTTTTACGAGGGGTAGAGAGCGATCGAGAGATCTTTACTCTATCGTAGCAGAAGCTACAGAGCTATGGGAGCAAGGCTACATGGAGGTGACATTATTAGGTCAAAACGTAGACTCATACAAATGGGAAAATCCAGAAACTAAAGAGGTAGTAAGTTTTGCTCAGTTATTGGTACATGTAGCCAAGGTGAATCCCAAACTTAGGGTAAGATTTTCGACTTCGCATCCCAAAGATATAGATGATGAAGTGATGTTTGCGATCAGAGATCATCATAATATTTGCAATTATATACACTTGCCAATTCAGTCGGGCAATAGTAGAATCTTGAAATTGATGAATCGTACCTATGACCGGGAGTGGTATATGGACAAAGTAAAGCGCATCTATGAGGTGATACCAGATTGTGCAATTTCATCAGATATCATCACAGGATTCTGTAGCGAGACTGAGGAGGAACATCAAGACACTTTGAGTATCATAGAGTGGGCAAAATATACCATGTCTTATATGTTTTACTATTCTGAGCGTCCAGGTACCTTGGCTGCTAGAAAATATCCTGATGATATAGATCTAAAGACTAAAAAAAGAAGATTGCAAGAGGTCGTAGATTTACAACTTGAGCTATCGTATCAGAGTCATTTAAAAGATATAGGCAAGACATTCGAGGTATTGGTAGAGGGTACGAGTAAAAAGTCAGATCAAGATTATAAGGGTAGAAATAGTCAGAATAAAA
>JAHDGW010000021.1 GCA_020631635.1 Saprospiraceae bacterium | reverse complement strand
AATAACTAAAATTGCCCTTTTTATGACTGCCCGTATAGCTAGCTATAAATTTTTCTAAATGTTGAATATCATATGTAGCATATGGATCATTCATATTAAAGTCAGTGACCATCCATAGATTTCCAGGTATTCTGGGTAAACCACTACTATGCGTAACGAGGTCTTTTACGATGATATCTGGAAGTTCGGTGCTCCATTCTACGTTCTTAAATATCAGTGCTTTAAGAGAGTCGGATAGCTCCATTTTTCCTTCTCTTATGGCCTGTTGTACTAGTGCTCCTGTAAATGTCTTCGTGATTGACCCTATTTCATAGATAGTAGATGAATCAGGTGCAGTTCCTTTATCTTTTGATTTTTTACCAAAATTTAGAAATTGTACTCTCGTATCATCTATGATACCACATGAAGCACTACGTACACCGAGGTCTAGCATCAGACTATCAAATTTACTCGAAAGATCTGACTGGGTGAATGCCTCCGTTATCCATAGGAATAATACTATAGTAGCAAGTATTCTCATGTGTTGTATTTATCTTGATGTTTTGAACGCAACCTCCAATACGGCGGGATCATTTTCGAGTATCGCTCTGAAGCTTTTAGGACTAGAGGTTTCTTTATCATAGCTCATCATATATATATTATGTTGAGGAGCCATTTGTTGAATTAGCTTTAGTCCGTAAGCATCATAGTTTTTAATCCAGCTAGGTACTATTGTACTCTTTGTAAATGAGATGATTAGTTGATTAGAATCGAGCTTATCGTCGTTGCTCTCTTCTTCTATTTTAGTCCAACCCTCTTTGGTCTCAGCTAGATCTTCTAGCATTTTTTGTAGGGCTTTTATTTCTTCTGGACGTTCTCTTTTACCTTGGACTTTTTTTATTTGCCCCATCACATGGTATTTGATTCTTATCATAGGTAGGTCAGGGATATTACTTTTGTAATCATCGTCAAAGGCCATGAAGTTGATGTCATCAATATATTTAAACAGCGTGGCTGTTGTCCTTTCATCTGCAATTTTAGTGTATGTTCCTACTTTCTGAGTAAATCTACCAGATCGAAATATCATAGTACCATCTCTATTTATTTCAAACTCATAAGAAGGACATCTTCCAAAGCAGCCGCCTTTACTCATGCTGATACTTTGATTGGGTTCTACCATATCATTGGCTAAATCGTAGTCCTGTTCCTTGGTGCTACCACAAGAAAATATAGTCAATAATATAAATAGTATGAGGTACTTTGTCATAGTTTGATTTTATTATTAAGACGTAGTAATGGCTTGATATCGCCCTATTTTGATCAATAATAACACTAAATTAATGGTTTTCATCAGATCAATAGGAAACTAGAAAGAGCAACTAACAGAATATTAAAAAAGAAGGTAATAAAATAGAATAATGCAATTACAAAAAACTTCACTAAGCTTTTAATCCATGATTGTCTAAAATAAAATTTGATATCCAGATATATGAATAACGCTGCGAGGATGATCACCCATCTGAAATAACTAGTGTCTAATTCAAAAAAGTAGTTGCATAGTAATAACAAGATGGATAGTATAAAAAATATGACATGGTGATGTAGCATCAATACGATAAGCTCGGTGTAGTAGGGTTTATGCCTTATGTATATGATCATCAAAAAGCCAGCAGTCACAAATATCGTCAGCAATACCATCCATATGAAATTTCCCAATGTAGACCGCAGCATTCCTTTTCTATCATTGTTCACTTTGATAGATTGACCTATGATAAGTCTATCGTAAAAGGAGGTGATTTTGTACTTATCATAGATTTCTGCTATGCTGAGCTCCGCCACATCCTTGTCACTTATTTTATAATGAATGCTTACATTATCAATGAGACCGATATCATCAAGCGCATAGATAAATTGATAAGGGTCTGCGTCAAAAAGCTTGTATTTAATAGAATCAATGTTTTGCTGTGGCTGCAATGGAAATTTTAAGAGTAAAGAATCTAAGTTTTCTTTTATGATCAACTCATGATATTCTTTATAGACTTGATCTTGATCTAGTGTTCCTATTTGTTTGTATACGGCATTGATCATAAGCGCAACAAATAGTAATAAAGTAATTACAAATAACCTCACTGGATGAACATATGTACGTCGTTGTCCGGCTACAAAGGCTTTAGTAAGGTATGATGGTCTCCAAAGGTCTCTTATGGTTTTCCATATAGCACCATCAAATGTAAAAAAGGTCTCGAAAAACTGACCAATAATATCTAACACTCTTAAGTCACTAGCTTTTTTGGATTGTCCGCAGGTAGAGCAATACTGATTATCGTCTTGAAACGCTGTACGGCAGTTGAGACAATAGTTATGGGTAGAGTTTTGATTCATATATACACAAGTGATATCAGTACTAATCTACCACTTTTAGGCTACATATTAAAAATGGTACAATGTTTGCTTTTTAATCCTGTGATTCAAGATTTGAAACGACAAATCAACTTCGAATTTTAAATGTACTTATAAATCAGACACTTACACATAGTTTAAATTATTATTTAAAGTATTGAAGAGAATTGAATCTAAAATGATCTCAGAAATCAAGAACACAAATCGAGAGAAAATGAAGAATTTTCAAAAAGTATTTTCCTTAATGTATCTGCCGCTAGTCATGTTGTTGGCATCATTATCAGGATCCCTCACAGCACAATGTACGTTGGCTTGTCCCAATGACATTAGCCAAAGCGTTCCATTCGGGACATGTAGTGAATCTATTACCTATGTTACTCCACCAAGCGATAACGATTGCAGTAGCGTAATTAATAACTTTACTGGTGAATTAGGTTTTGGTAACTGGCAATTTAACACATCAGGTGATGGAACTAGAACCTCATCAGGAATTACTACAGTCAATTTAACTAGTAGTAATAACGGAATGGCTGGGTCAACACAGTACTGCATTACGCTGGACTTTCATGATTTTGAGACTTCAACGGGTCAGGAGATCAATACTTCCAATGGTATGTTTAGCTTTAGTTGGAATTATAATTCCACTGAGTCCAATGCTAGTGACGATGCATTTTACTTTGTCAACAACGGAGTAGACAATCTAGTCACTGCAGGTGTACCTGGTACGGGTACAGGAGCTGCTAATCAAAATAATTCTTCTACATATGCAGTATCGGATGGTACCGAGATATGTTTTGATCAAAGATCATATGATGGTGTTGGTGGTACCGCCACTACAAACATCAGTAATGTGACACTCACTTATATATATACACCAACTTTAGTTAGTGGATTTGCTTCAGGTGGAGATTTTCCACTAGGGACCACTACGGTAGTCTATGAGATTTATAATACTGATATAAATCAAAGAACGTCATGCGAATTTGACGTAACTATCACCGAAAATGGTACTGCCGTTGGAGGCCCTAGCTGTAATAATGGTGTTCAAATTTCTCTAGATGAAAACTGTGAAGCGATAGTTACTCCTGATCAAATATTAGAAGGAGATAATTATGGTTGCTACGATAAATATACCGTAGACATCATGGATGCGAACGGTAACTCAATCGGTAATACGGTTACATCAGTAAACGTAGGCCAGACATTGGATGTAAGAGTATATGACAATGCGGCTAACCCTAATAGTTGTTGGGGGACAATTATTATAGAGGATAAAAATCCTCCATTATTAGATTGTAGAGATGTCTGGACGAGATGCAAGCTGGATGCGAATACTGCAACTGCAACTGATCCAGGTGATGTAGTACCTACGAGTTTTACTATTTCAAATACTCCAAATATGGCGTTATCGGAGGGAATGGCTAGTAGTTCTACATTCAATACCAATTATGATATAATGCTTAACGAGCTTAATGGATTTACCATAAGTGATTTGAATATAGCGTTAGATGTTTCTCATCCCAATATTTCTGATCTCTCGGCATCTGTCAGTTTATTAGTTGGGTCTACGACTACGGTTGGGCCTATTTCTCTATTCGATTTCACAAGTACTTCTTGTTCAACTGCTGACTTAGATTTAACTTTTGATGATGAAAGTAGTATGAGCTATTCAAGTTTAGTATCTACTTGTGGAGCCTCAGCACCTGCATTTAGCGGTACGTCTCAGGCACAAGCGCTACTTTCAGCCTTTGATGGATCAGAAGCTTCAGGTATACTTAGGATTACCTTTACTGATCAAGCTGTTTCAGCCGCTGGTCCTACAACGGGTATATTAAATTCAGTAACTGTTAGCTTAACGCAAGAAGAAGGTATAGTCAGTTTCCCTGGACCAATTGGTGCAAGCTATACATCTACTGGAACTAATCAATTTACAACCAATGACATTGACCCATGTGGGCCTGTGACGCTTAATTATAACGACGATATCATAGAGCAGCCTTGTACGAGCCCATACATAAGAACAATTCAGAGGACTTGGAGTGTAGTGGATGCATCAAATAATACTTCCTCATGTACTCAGACCATATATGTTTTCAGAAATGATCTAAGCGACCTTGTATGGCCACCTCATTATGATGGATCCACGGGTAATAATGATCCATTGCCAGCATGTGCTTTCAATGGTAATGGTCCAGTAATTGACACAAGTACTGATCCATCTATCACAGGAGTTCCTACGGGTTCTTTCTGTGAAAACGTAGAAATATTTGAGCCAGAGGATACAAGAATTGATATATGTGCTAAATCGTACAAATTAATCAGAAAGTGGAAAGTAGTCGATTGGTGTTCAGGAGAAATTCTAGAGTATGATCAAATCATAAAAGTAGAAGATACTGATGGTCCTGATGTCACATGTACAAATGAATTAACAATACCGGCAGACCCTTACAGCTGTACGGGTACATTCACTGTCGTGGAGCCTACTTTTATAAGAGATTGTACAGAAACTAATTATGAGGTATCTTATGTTTTCGATACTGATAATGACTGTATCGTTGACCCCAATGCCGTATACATTGATGATAATGTAACTACGATTAATGGTGTTCAAGTAATTACTGGTTTACCTTTTGGCTGTACATGGGTAAGATATCGAGTATTCGATGAGTGTGGAAACTATACCGATTGCTATACCGAGGTTTTTGTTACCGATCAAACGCCACCAATTGCGGTCTGCGATGAGTTTACCGTAGTTTCTTTAGGAGCTGATGGTTGGGCAACTATACTTGCTGAGACCTTCGATGATGGTAGTAATGACAACTGTGAAATTGATTATTTTGAAGTAAGAAAGATAACTGATGTATGTGGTATATCAGGAAATACAACTTTTGGCCCTTCTGTTCAATTCTGTTGTGCAGAGTTTGACCAGACAATCCAAGTAGAATTTAGAGTTTTCGATAAAGCAGGCCTTTCTAATACATGTACTGTTGATGTAACCGTCCAAGATAAGTTAGGGCCAGTGATATTAAGTTGCCCTGCTGATGTGACACTTGATTGTCAGGTAGAAAATGTTGATCTCTCAGTATATGAAGCACAGGTAGAATTTATAGATAACTGCGGTGCAACGATTGAAACACTTGGCTCCATAGGAGATTTGGACCAATGTGGTGAGGGTTCATTTACGATTACATATAAAGTAACTGATGCTGCTGGATTGACGGATCAATGCTTTCAAACGTTTATTTTTGAAGATTTAGATCCATTTACATTTGGTGATATTGATTGGCCAAATAACTATGACAGCTCCTCTAGTGCAAATAATTGTAATCCTAGTTTAGAGCCAGAGGACTTACCAGAAGCAAATGCATATCCAGAACTGGATGATGATTTCTGTAGCCTTACAGCATCTACTTTTGAAGATCAATCTTTTTATGTAGTAGAAGGTGCTTGTGTAAAAGTAATCAGAACATGGACCGTTATAGATTGGTGTACATATGATGCAAATACTAACACAGGAATATATACAAATACACAGATCCTCAAAGTGAATAACCTAGGTTCTCCAGAATTTACTTCTACTTGTGCTGATAGATCAGAGTGCATATATGGAGATGATTGTGATGGAAGTGTGACTTTTGTAACTAGTGTAACGGATGACTGTACTGCCGCTGAAGATATCCAAGTTGAATGGACACTTACAGGGGCTGAAGACGATGGGGGTACTTACTCAAATTCAGGAGAAGGTATTTCTTTTGATAGAACATTAGAGCCAGGTGATTATACGATTACTTGGACTGCAGAGGATCATTGCGGTAACCTAAGCACTTGCTCATATAATGTAAGAGTTAATGATTGTAAAGCTCCGACGCCTTACTGCCATTCAACTGTTGCTTCTGCTGTGATGGATGTGAGCGGTACATTATCTATTTGGGCTAATGACTTTGACCTAGGTAGTTTCGATAATTGTACTGATCAAGGAGATTTGAGGTTTTCATTCTCATCTAATGTAAATCAGACAAGCGTAACATTCACTTGTAATGATATTCCAGATGGAGAGTCTAATCTCATTGAATTACAAATGTGGGTAACAGATGAAGCTAACAATCAGGATTATTGTACAGTCTACATTGACCTTCAAGATAATGAAGCCCAGGTATGTGATGGTCCAAGCAATGGATTTGCTTACCTAAGAGGAAATATTTACAATGCAAATAATCAGATGGTGACTGATGTGGAAGTTAGCCTTCAATCAAATCAATCAGGAGTTAACTTACCATCTATCATGACAGAGTCTGATGGCGCATATACATTCACTAATCTACCTCACTTTGGTACATACTCTGTAGAGGCTTCTAAAGATATAGATATCATGAATGGAGTATCTACATTGGATTTAGTACTTATACAAAAGCATATTTTAGGTATTCAGACCTTTGATAGCCCGTATAAAACTATTGCATCAGATATCAATAATAATGGTACCGTTTCAGCAACGGATCTTATCGGACTGCGTAAAGTAATCTTGGGTATCAATAATGAGTTTGGTAATGATCAAGAGTCATGGAGATTTGTGGAGAAAGACCACAACTTTGTAAGCAATACAGATGTATTCCCGTATGATGAGAATATTAATCTAGTATCAATAACACAGAGTTTTGATAATCAAGATTTCATTGCAATTAAGATTGGAGATGTGAATACTACAGCAAATCCTAGTCAATTGACTTCTAATCAAGACTTAGAGAACAGAAGCTCTAAGACACAAGTCTTCACGATAGAAGATAGGGAAGTCACTAAAGGATCATTGATTTCTATACCTGTATCTGCAAAAGACTTCAATGATATGATAGGATACCAGATGAGTATAGATTTTGATCATACGATGCTTGATTACGTAGGTTATGAAAGCGGTATAATTGATGTATCAGATGCAAACTTTGGATTGACGAATGTAAAAGAAGGAGTAATCACTACATCTTGGAGTACTATAGAGCCTTTGAGTATTAGTGATCAAGATGAGTTATTCACATTTACATTTAGAGTCAATGATAATGTTACTTTATCTGAAGCTCTAACCTTCAATAGTATCATTACAGATGCAGAGGCATACAATGCTGAGCTCGAAGTAATGGAGGTTGCTTTAGAGTGGAGAGGTACAAATGGTAATATGGATTTCTCTCTAGAGCAAAATACTCCAAATCCATTTAATGCAACTACATCGATCGTATATAAAGTCGCTAATAGTGGCCTTGCTACATTATCGGTATACGATGTTACAGGTAGATTGCTAGTCAAAAGAAACCAAGACGCAGCTAAAGGAGCTAATACTTTTGAGCTTTCTAGCGAAGAGATCAATACCAATGGTATTATGTACTATACTGTAGAGATCAATGGACACAAAGCAACTAAAAAGATGATCCTAATCGATTAATCTTAGCCAAGATAGAATAGAGTAGCAATACTCTGACTAATCCCATAAAAGCTGGCTTGCTTACAGAAATGTAGGCAAGCCTTTTTTTTTGTTTAATATGATCTACGAACTAGCTTAAGACGATGATAGCTTAAGTGTTATAAATCAGACACTTAAACTTGAATAAACAATCTGATAATTACCATATCTGACATAGATTTTGAATAGAAGTTGGTATTTTTAATTGTCACTAGCCTTGCCTATGAGGCGAATATATTATTCAATACTTACTTCATGGTATGTTGTAAGTATGATTATTGCAAAGAAGGGTGTTGAGCAGAAAATCAGCTCATATTTCAAATGTATCTAACAACATAAAAGTAGTTTTGAATTTAGTTGATACCAGATTTAAGATGCCTCATTTGATAGTTCATTTGATAGTTCAATTGGTATAAGTATTACGGCGAAGTCCTTTTTGTTAATGGTTTAGTATTCCATGTATAAGGGAAATAGAATATCTTTTGATGGATAAAGAAATGATATTCTATTTTAAACTTCCTGTTCGCTTTTAGAAGACTTCCCCCTAATCAAATGATTGATTCTCAACTGTTGCTTTATTGACCAACTCTTGATACTCTTTTGGAGTGAGGCCATCCATACAGAAGTCTATTGGGTTTATGGCTTTACCATTTTTACGTACTTCGTAGTGAAGGTGGGGTGCTGTACTCGTGCCGGTAGATCCGATTGTACCTATTTGTTGTCCCTTGGTGACCTTGTCACCTTTTTTGACCATGACTGCATCCATATGAGCATATAGTGTGGTATAGCCATACCCGTGATCTATGATAATATTATTACCATATCCACTCTTTCTTTTTTCTATTCTTTTTACAGTTCCGTTACCAGTTGCCTGTATAGCAGTTCCTCTTGGTGCAGTGAAATCTATTCCCTTATGAAACTTTTTTACTTTATGTACAGGATGTATTCTCATACCAAAGCCAGATAGACTATACATACTTCTTTTAAGCTTGTTTTCTTTTACAGGCTTGATAGATGGTATACTGAGTAGTTTTTCTTCTCTCTCTAAGGCTAGTGAATATAGGGTATCTACTGACTTTTTTTGTATTTCGATTTTTCGTTTTAATTGATCTATTCTTGATAAAGAACCCTCTATCAAGTCGCCAGATTCTCTAAAGTTATCTAACTCTTGATAACGATTACTACCTCCAATACCACCATTCCAAATGCCTTCATCTAGAGGGTCAATTCCAAAGATTACTCTATGGATATCAGAATCTTTGTCATGGAGATATTCTAAGTCTGTGGCAACTACATCGAGATCTCGGTTCATGAGATTGTAATGATAGTTCAGTTGGTTTATCTCTCGCTCCAGTGATTGTTCCTTTGGGCTGGGTATATAGTGTGATGCAGCAAAAAATAAAGTGACGGCACCAATCATTATGATACATAGACCTGCAACAGCTCGTAGAGCTATTTTACTCTTTGGAGTTTTATATATCTCATACTTTAGAGTACTAGGATTATATACGTATTTTTCATTACTCATTGGACAGCGGTTGTCAGATTAAATACTACTTTTATGCCTTAATAATACGTATGTTCATGGAAATAAGGCTCGCCAAAAATACCTGTCTACATTCGTAAATCAAAATTTGAGTAACATAAATTTTAAATTTTCATATATCGATAGCGTTAATAGATAAATCATTGAAATACTGTTACTTAAGCCAATTTTATTGGATGATTTAAACCAGGTATTTTATTTTGTAATAAATATTTTCGCAGACGTATGTAAAAATTATGTGATATGAAGGCAAATCAGATCAGACAAAAATTCTTCGACTTTTTTGAATCCAAAGGACACAAGATAGTTGCCTCAGCACCTATTGTAATTAAAAATGACCCTACGCTCATGTTCACCAACGCGGGCATGAATCAGTTTAAAGACTTTTTTCTGGGAAATGCTAAGCCTGATAATAGAAGAATAGCCGATACACAAAAGTGTTTAAGAGTTTCTGGGAAGCATAATGACCTAGAGGAAGTGGGTATTGACTCATATCATCATACCATGTTCGAAATGCTGGGTAACTGGTCAATCGGTGATTACTTCAAAGAGGAGGCCATAGCATGGGCATGGGAGTTACTGACCGAAGAATATAAATTACCTAAGGATAGACTCTATGTGACCATATTTGAGGGAGATGAGAAAGAGAATCTAGAGTTGGATAGCGAAGCATCTGATTATTGGAGTAAATGGATACCCAAAGAAAGAATTATCCCATTTGATAAAAAAGATAATTTTTGGGAAATGGGAGATACTGGCCCATGTGGTCCTTGTTCAGAAATTCACGTTGATTTACGTCCTGATGAAGAAAGAGCAAAGATTGACGGAAAGACTTTGGTCAATATGGATCACCCTCAGGTTGTAGAGATTTGGAATTTAGTCTTTATACAATACAATCGTAAAGCTGACGGCAGTCTTGAAAACTTACCAGAAAAACATATTGATACGGGGATGGGGTTTGAGCGTCTATGCATGGCAATGCAAGCAAAGACTTCTAATTATGATACCGATGTTTTTAGTCCATTTATAGCCCTTATAGAAGAAAAAACAGGTGTAAAATATAACGGTAGCTACGATTTATCTGCAAAATCTGATATCGCCATGCGGGTAATCGTGGACCACATTAGAGCCGTAGCCTTTGCTCTTGCAGATGGTGAGATGCCTAGTAATACTGGTGCAGGTTATGTGATTAGAAGAATTTTGCGTCGAGCGGTTAGGTATTATTTTTCTTTTCTTGATCGAAAAGAACCACTATTGCATGAGCTGATTGGTTTGTTAGCCAATCGATTTGCCGAGGTATTTCCAGAGCTTAAGGCACAAGAAGCATTTGTCATCAATGTCATCCACGAAGAGGAAAAGTCGTTTTTAAGAACCCTTGATGCTGGTCTAAAAAGAATGGACCAATTAGATATCCAAGGAGATACTATTCCCGGTCCTGTGGCTTTTGAGTTATACGATACGTACGGATTTCCTATTGATTTGACAAGGCTCATCGCTGGCGAAAGAAGCCTGAAAGTTGATAATGATGGATTTGAAGAATCTTTAGAGGCTCAAAGAAATAGAGGTCGTGCAGCTACTCAAAGAAGTACTGGGGATTGGACTGTTCTAGATGATACTGCCGAGGTTGATTTCGTGGGTTACGATCAACATCAGGTACATGGTACAAGAGTCATAAAGTATAGAACGGTTGAAGAAAAAAAGAAAAAAATATATCAAATCGTCTTAGCTAAAACCCCATTTTATGCAGAGGGTGGAGGTCAGGTTGGAGATACAGGATTTCTTGATTTCGAAGGAGAAAAAGTGAAAGTCCTCACCACCAAAAGAGAAAATGATCTGTTTATACATTACGTCAATAAATTTCCATCTGATCTAAAAAAATCAGTAAACGCTACCATTGACAAGGAGCAGAGGGCTTTGATAGAAAATAACCACTCTGCCACCCACTTGATGCACTCGGCACTTAGAGAGGTGCTAGGCGATCATGTGCAGCAACGTGGATCATTAGTCAGGGACTCATATCTTCGGTTTGATTTTTCTCACTTCGCTAAGTTATCCTCTGAAGAAATAGCTAAAGTTGAGCAACGTGTCAATCAAAAGATTAGAGAAAATATAAAATTACAAGAGGATAGAGCTATTCCTATTGCAGAGGCTCAAGAGAAAGGAGCCACAATGCTATTCGGTGAAAAATATGGCGATGTAGTAAGAATGATCACTTTCGACCCTTCTTACAGTAAAGAACTCTGCGGTGGATGCCATGTGGAGGCTACAGGAGAGATCGGAATATTTAAAATAAAATCAGAATCAGCCGTAGCAGCAGGAGTAAGGCGTATAGAGGCGCTCACCTCAGTTGGTGCGGAGCAATATATCAATGCAAAACTAGCCCAGCTATCGGAAGTAGAGCAGCTTTTTAAAAGTCCACAACCTGCTGAGATCCAAGTATCTAAACTGTTGGAAGAAAATAAAAAGCTACTTAAGGAAATAGAAAAGCTACAATCTGGTCAGGCAAATGCGCTGAAGGGTAAGCTCATCGCAGGGGTACAAAAAATAAATAATAAAAACCTCATAGCTGAAAAAATTGATCTCACTGATAGCAAAGCTGCTAAAACCTTAGCCTATAATATAGAAAAGGAGCTTGGAGATGCTGTGATACTTTTTGCGATTGAAAATGGACCTAAAGTACAATTGATGTTGGCCATCAGTGAAAGTCTTGTTGAGCAAGCAGGGATGCATGCAGGTAACATTATTCGAGACATTTCTAAGCATATCAATGGTGGAGGAGGAGGACAAGCATTCTTCGCTACGGCTGGAGGTTCCAATCCTGAAGGTATTCAAGAAGCATTAAAAGCAATTAAAAATCATTTGTAAGTATTGCGCTACACTTTGTATATTGGAGAAAAATAACTTGGAATGAATAGATTTCTCCTGGTCATAGGCCTGATCATTATGTCAGCCTCTACTTTTTATGCTCAAAATGAGCAAAACCCATTTTCGGATGAGGAACTCATTGCTTTTTTGAAGATTCAAAAAGAAGATAGTCAGTATGTTACCAAAATGACCCAAAGCCTAACGACCTATCTCCAAAAAGAAGGAATTGATCAAAAGTCGTACATCTCCTTACTACAAGATCAAGCTTCTATAAATCAAGGTAAAGAAGTGTCAAAGGATCAAAAAATCATAATTGATAAAATCAATATTCTACAAAAAGAATATGAGCAGGGTAGAAAACAGAATATGGAGGAACTCCGCGAAAAATATGCTATTTCACAAGAGCGACATCTTGCATTGAAAGAAGCTTTGAATGTCGATATGGATCTTAGAAAAAGATTGATCATACAACAATCTAAAATCTAAGAATTATGAGAGTGCTATTAATAACGATTTCAGTTTTCTTAATTATTTCCGATGTATTTGGTCAGTTTATACCAAATAGATATCAAGCAGATGTATTTTCTCAGTGGACAGAAACTAGTGAAGTTCAGTTTAGTACGGCGGTACCTCAACCGACTCCAGGTGGTGGTTTTTATGAGTGGATAACTGGATACCCTCTCAACGCTGATGAGGTAAATACCATTAATGTCGATCTATATATGGATATTTTTGAGCCAGTGGGAGATACACAATCTAAAAGACCAGTAATCATTATATGCTTTGGAGGAGGGTTTTTAGATGGAAGTAAAGATCATTGGAGTATGCGCTTACTAGCGCAGGACTTAGCAAAACGTGGTTTTGTGACAGCTACGATTGATTACCGTTTAGGGATGAATATTTTTGACGAGGGGCTGAGCCAAAGAGCTGTGTATAGAGGGCTTCAAGATGGACGTTCCGCGATACGCTTTTTTAGGGCTGATGCTGCTGGAGCCAATCATTATAATATTGATCCTGATGAAATATATATTGGAGGCCATAGCGCCGGAGCCTTTATAGGTACTCATATCGCATACATAGATAAAGCAATAGAAAGACCGCTATCGACCACTTCCGCATATTCACAAGGAGGTACTGCTCTTGTAGATCAAGGATGTTTCGACTGTGCAGGAGACAATCAGGGATTTTCAGGTCACGCTAATTCTATTTTCAGTTTGGCAGGTGCAGTTGGAGACCTAAACTATATGGAAACTGCCGATGACCCTAGCATAGTTATGTTTCATAGCAGTGATGACGGTACAGTGCCATATACTAATGGAGAGCCTTTTAGCAATGTATCTTTATTAGTCGTGGGTTCTGATCTGCCAGTGGTATACGGCAGTCAAAATATGGATACTAGAGCTGCAAATATTGGATTACCTAAAGAGTTTTATAGCTACAGCAATCGAGGGCATGGAGTACATGAAGACGGAAACTCGGCCCTATACAATGATATTGTACCTGGAATTTCGGATTGGTTTTATAACGAAGAGCTGAAGCCAGAAGATCATCAGATATATGGTCCCGATATTGTTTGCAGCACTAACTTGACTAGAGACTATTCTACCGATGCTGGTTTAGCAGAACAGTACGACTGGCAAGTTACAGGCGGATCTTTTGTGCTGCAGAGTAGTTCCTCAAATGAAGTCACCGTATTATGGGATGCGAATGCGCCTGTAAAATCGCTATCCGTAACTCCTTATAGCTGTGGAGGTGCAGCAGGTGATCAAATAGATATGGTCGTTAGTATACAGACTACACTTCAAAATAACTGGATCACCAATGCAGGAAATTGGGATGATCCTTCTAACTGGAGTCTTGGAGTATTACCTCAAGTCTGCCATGATACTCATCTTCCTGCCCAAGGCAGTAATTACTTTGTTGATCTCAATGGTATAAATGCCGATATTAGATCATTGACATTGGATCCCAATACCACTCTTAATATCTCAAGTGGATCTACATTGGATGTAAAAGGTGGCGGTGTTGTAGATATTATGGGAATACTGAACCATAGCGGAAGCATAGTGGTGAGAGATAATATGAGTCCTGACTCAGAATTAAGAATCTCAGGCCAATTGACAAATGCAGGCACTGGAATAATAGAGCTTAATCAATCGTCTAGTAAAGGATTAGAACTTACCAATACGGGATCTTTGATAAATAATGGTCACATAGAAGTCAAGTAGATTATCTCCAACTTGCACTATATGCTAGCTCATATTCATGATCTAGTATTTCTTTGACATTATCATAGTATGAGTCTAGAGTCTTAGATTTCCTTATTCGTCTCGTTACCTTCTTAGGGTCATTAAATGTTTTTGCAAAATACTCCCAATAACTAAACATCTTCATGATCACATGTTTATCACCTTTTAGCTTCTGCTCATACTGGTGACTCAGCATATCATGAAACCGCTCAAATACCGCTATCCGATTTTCGGGATACTCATCATTATTTTCCTTTATCATTTGAGGTAGAAAAGGATCACTGATCAAGCCTCTTCCTAGCATAAAATGGTTAACGGTAGGGAATTTTTCTTTGATAGTCCTATATTCTGATACCGTGGTAATATCACCATTATAGTATAAGGTGTGATCAGTATGATGCAGGCACTCTTCAAAAGAAGCTAGATCAACAGGGCCATTATATAGTTGCTTCCCAATACGTGCATGTATAGCAATATTCTTGAGCGGGTATTTGTTGAGTATTGGAAATGTATGTAATATTTCCTGTGCATTGTGGTACCCCATACGCATTTTCATAGAGACAATGACATCAGTCTCGCTATGTACTCGATCGAGTATTTCATCGATTTTAGTTGGCTCGCAGATAAGACCAGACCCCATCCCTTTATTGATGACCATAGGGTAGGGACATCCTAGATTCCAGTTTAGTTCTTTATACCCAAGGCTCTGGATATATTTGGTAACAAATAAAAACTCCTCCACCTTACCCGTCATAATCTGTGGGATGACTTCTAGTGTCCTGTTATTGTTAAGAGCAATATCTAGTTCATATGCAGGTTTGATGACGAACCTACCATTCAGTCTAATATAAGGTGCATAAAAAGTGTCAATCCCACCAAAGCAACTTTGAAATGCATTTCTAAATCGAAAATCCGTGAAACCTTGAAGAGGAGATGATAGTAGAATAGGTTTCATAGATAATAGAGAGAATTTAAGCTAAGCTACTATTTCGATAATACATATTTGGAGATAAGCGTAGTCATTTGCAAACTTTTTAAATCACTTCTATTAGAGATGTAATTTTCAAACCAAAGCATTTCAATGATAGTATTTCAGTAAATGAAGAAATGGGCTGGGCGCTTAACTTTAAATTTTACACATGAAATTTACGTAATAATTAAGATACCTCTTGCAGAGTCCAAAAATAGTCTTACTTTTGCAGTCTCTTTCGGGAAAGGTGTATGAAACATCGAGAATGAAAGTTTTGAAATTATATAAAATTGTCCAATGCCAACTATTAATCAGTTAGTACGAAAAGGTAGAAAAAAGATTGTTCAGAAGAGTAAGTCTAGAGCTCTAGATTCATGCCCTCAAAAAAGAGGTGTATGTACAAGAGTATATACGACTACTCCAAAGAAGCCTAACTCAGCACTTAGAAAAGTTGCTAAGGTTAGATTAACAAATGGAATAGAGGTGATTGCCTATATCCCAGGAGAAGGTCACAATCTTCAAGAACACAGTATCGTATTGCTTAGAGGGGGTAGAGTAAAGGATTTACCGGGAGTTAGATATACGATTGTAAGAGGAGCTCTGGATACCGCTGGTGTTACAGATCGTCTTCAGTCTAGATCTAAGTACGGTACTAAACGACCTAAGAAATAACCTTAAAGCGAGACAGCTATGAGAAAAAGAAAACCCAAAAAGAGGATAATCCAGCCAGATCCAAGGTTTGGAGATCCAATGGTAACACAGTTTGTTAACAACATGATGTTCTCTGGTAAGAAGAGTGCATCTTTTGCAATCTTTTATGATGCAATGGATAAGATCAAGGAGCGTTCTCCTGAGGAAGATCCGCATGAAGTATGGAAGAAGGCATTGAATAATGTAATGCCTCAAGTAGAGGTGCGATCCAAGAGAGTAGGTGGTGCAACATTTCAAATCCCAATGGAAATCCGTCAAGAAAGACGTCTTTCTGTAGGTATGAAATGGGTAATCAAATACTCAAGAGCAAGAAGTGGTAAGGGAATGGCTGAAAAATTAGCTTCTGAGCTACTTGCAGCTTCTAAGGGTGAAGGTGCCGCAGTTAAGAAAAAAGAAGATACTCATAGAATGGCAGAATCTAATAGAGCATTTGCCCACTTTAGAGTATAATCAAATTAGTTAAAACATATTTTCCAGAATATTTAAAGAAGGTCAACCATGGCTAAAGATTTAAAATACACTCGTAATATTGGTATTGCTGCTCACATTGATGCAGGTAAAACAACTACTACAGAAAGAGTACTCTACTATACTGGTATGAGTCACAAAATCGGGGAAGTTCACGACGGTGCTGCTACGATGGACTGGATGGAGCAAGAGCAAGAGAGAGGTATTACTATTACTTCTGCTGCCACTAAGACTAACTGGAATTGGAAAAACCAAGACTATCCGATGAATATCATCGATACTCCAGGGCACGTTGATTTTACCGTTGAGGTAAATAGATCTTTACGTGTATTGGATGGTCTTGTATTTTTGTTTTGTGCAGTATCTGGTGTAGAGCCTCAGTCAGAGACTAACTGGAGACTAGCAGATAACTACTCTGTACCAAGAATTGGTTTCGTAAATAAAATGGACCGTTCTGGAGCAGATTTCTTTTCTGTTGTTAAGGATGTAAAAGAAAAATTAGGATCAGAATCTATTCCTCTGCAAGTGCCTATCGGTGCAGAAGAGACGTTTAAAGGCGTAGTGGATTTGATTACAAATAAAGCAATTGTTTGGAATGAGCATGATATGGGTATGACCTATGAGGAAGTGCCTATTCCTGACGATTTGGTAGATGTGGTTAGCGAGTGGAGAGAAAAACTTCTCGAAGCAGTAGCTGAATACGATGATACTTTAATGGAGAAATTCTTTGAAGATCCTGATAGTATTACAGAGCAAGAAATGATCAATGCAGTTCGTGGAGCGGTATTGGATAATAAGTTCGTACCTATGATGTGCGGATCGGCCTTCAAAAACAAAGGAGTACAAGCTGTACTTGATGCTGTTTGTGCTTTCTTGCCATCCCCGCTCGATATTGAAGCGGTTACAGGGACTAACCCTAAGACGGATGAAGAGGTATCAAGAGCACCCTCTGTAGATGAGCCTTTTGCAGCACTTGCGTTTAAAATTGCAACAGATCCATATGTAGGTCGTCTTGCTTTCTTTAGAGTTTACTCAGGTGCTTTAGATGCAGGTTCTTATGTGATGAACACTAGGTCAGGAAAGAAAGAAAGAATCTCTCGTATATATCAAATGCACTCCAATAAGCAGAACCCTGTTGATCGGGTAGAAGCAGGAGATATTGCAGCAGGAGTAGGATTTAAGGACCTTAGAACAGGTGATACTATTTGTGCAGAAAATGCACCAATAGTATTAGAAAGTATGAAGTTTCCAGATCCAGTAATCGGTGTAGCCATTGAGCCTAAAACTCAAAAGGATATTGATAAGTTAGGTATGGCTTTAGCAAAGCTTGCTGAAGAGGATCCTACTTTCCAAGTAAGATACGATGAAGATACCAACCAAACTGTCATAAGCGGAATGGGAGAGCTTCACTTAGAGATCATTATTGATCGTCTTAAAAGAGAATTTAAAGTAGAGTGTAACCAAGGTGCACCTCAAGTAAATTATAAAGAGGCATTAACCTCAACAACCGATCACACAGAAAGGCTTAAAAAGCAATCAGGTGGATCAGGTTTATTTGCACAGATGTCATTTAAGGTTGGACCTTCAGATCAAGAATTTTTAGATTCGGACGATTTTAAAAATGGAAAAACAAGACTGCAGTTTGTAAATAAAATATTTGGTGGATCTATTCCTAAAGAATTTTTCCCGTCTATCATCAAAGGCTTTAATGCCATGATGGATAACGGTGTACTTGCTGGATACGGCATGGACAGTATGAAAGTGGAGCTTTATGATGGACAGATCCACGCAGTGGATTCTAAGCCTATAGCATTCGAGTTATGTGCAAAGGAAGGATTTAAGGCAGCAGCAAATAGTTGTGGTCCTGTGCTTCTAGAGCCTATCATGAAGCTCGAAATTATTACACCAGATGAGTTTGTAGGAAATGTAATTGGTGATTTGAATAGAAGGCGTGGTTTGCCTAAAGGTCAAGAGCAGAAGGGTGGAGCAGTGCAAATCTCTGCGGAAGTTCCTCTTTCAGAGATGTTTGGGTATGTAACGGATTTAAGAACAATTACATCGGGTAGAGCAAATAGCTCTATGGAGTTTAGTCACTATGCAGCAGCTCCTAAGGGAATTGCAAAAGAAATCATAGAAAAAGCTACCGGAGAGTAAAACTTTAGAACAAATGGTTTGCATGGGTAATATATATCATTATCTTTGCAGCCGAATTAGAAATTATATACAACTATTTAGTAGGTATGAATCAGAAAATCAGGATTAAACTTCGTTCTTATGACCACAACTTAGTGGATAAGTCTACGGAGAAGATCGTGAAAACAGTGAGAAATAGTGGTGCCGTTATATCGGGACCGATTCCGCTGCCCACTGAGAAAGAAGTGTTTACAGTGTTGCGTTCCCCGCACGTAAATAAGAAATCTCGTGAGCAGTTCCAACTACGGACCCACAAACGTTTAATCGAGATTTTTACACCAACGCAGAAGACTGTAGATGCTTTATCCAAGCTTGAGCTTCCAAGTGGCGTAGATATCCAAGTGAAATTGACTTAAGATTTAATTTAAATATATGTTGGACTGCTGTCCGATGTTATTTATAACCATAATATTCTGTGATGAACGGATTAATAGGTAAGAAAATAGGTATGACTAGTGTCTTTACAGAGGCTGGTAAAAATGTGGCTTGTACGGTTGTAGAAGCGCTGCCTAATGTTGTGACGCAAGTCAAAACAGAAGATACGGATGGCTATTTTGCTGTTCAGATGTCATATGAAGGTACTTCTAAAGAGAAGAATACTACACAACAGATGCAGGGGCACTTGAGTGCTGCTGGTATCAAATCTACCCAGAAGACAGTGGAATTTCGTGACTGTACTCTAGAAAAGAATGTTGGTGACTCTGTCGCTATTGATGACATTTTTGCTGAAGGTGATGTGGTTAATGCCATTGGTACATCAAAGGGAAAAGGTTTTCAAGGTGTAGTAAAGAGGCATAATTTCCGTGGTGTAGGTGATGCTACTCACGGTCAGCATAATAGACAAAGAGCTCCTGGTTCTATTGGTGCTGCTTCTTATCCTGCGAGAGTATTCAAGGGTATGAGAATGGCAGGAAGAACAGGTGGTGATCGTATTAAGATGAAAAACTTGAATGTAATTAAGGTGTTGCCAGAGAAGAATATACTTCTTATTAAGGGTGCAATTCCAGGACATAAGGGTTCTTTAGTAATACTTGAAAAGTTTTAAAATGAAGATTGAAGTTTTAAATACTCAAGGTGATAGTACAGGCAGATCAGTAGATCTTCCAGATTCAATATTTGGTATTGAACCCAATGAGCATGTGATGTATCTTGCGGTGAAGTCTTACTTGGCTGCACAGCGACAGGGTACTCACAAAGCGAAAGAGAGAGGTGAGATAGCAGGTAGTACAAGAAAGATTAAAAGGCAAAAGGGTACGGGTACTGCTCGTGCGGGTAGTCTTAAGAATCCATTGTTTAGAAGTGGTGGACGTGTATTTGGTCCAAGGCCAAGAAAGTATTCGGTTAATTTGAATAAGAAAGTAAAAACTTTAGCGACATCATCTGCATTAAGTCAGAAAGCTAAAGAAGGTTCTATTAAAATAATTGAGGATTTTACGTTTGAGGCTCCGAAAACTAAAGAGTTTGTTTCTGTTCTAGGCAATATGAAAATTGAGGGTAAAACTTTATTCGTTACAGCCGATCATGACAAAAACTTATATTTGTCAGCTAGAAATGTTGCGGGTAATAGTATTCAAGAAGCGAGAAACCTTAATACTTACGAGATATTAAAAGGTGGTACATTATTGATGACAGAATCAAGTATCGCTGCGATTAATAAAACTTTATCATAGTACACTTAAGTAACGAATCATGACAAAGTCAATTTTGGTTAAGCCGATAATTTCTGAGAAGAGTGAAACTCTTTCTGAAAATTTAAATCAGTACAGTTTTGTTGTTGCTAAAACAGCCAACAAAGTAGAGATTGGTAAGGCAGTAGAAGCTATGTATAATGTGGCAGTTACCTCTGTAAATACGATCAATATGCCAAGTAAGGCTAAGGTAAGAAATACGAGAGGTGGTGTACAGAAAGGTAGGGTTAGCGGATATAAAAAAGCAATTATCACATTAGAAGACGGAGAATCTATTGACTTCTTCGGTGATATCTAAGATATAATTTTAGAAAAGCAAGCATTATGGCTTTAAAGAAATATAGTCCAGTTACACCAGGTACAAGAACAAGAGTCGGTATAGACTACTCGTCCTTGTCTAAGGTGAAGCCAGAAAAATCTTTACTAACAAAGATTAAGAAGTCTGGTGGTCGTAATAGCTCTGGTAAGATGACCGTAAGGAATATCGGTGGTGGTCACAAAAGACGTTACAGAGTTATAGATTTTAAACGTAATAAGGAGGATATGTCAGCTACAGTGTTGACTATCGAGTATGATCCAAATAGATCTGCGTTCATTGCGTTGGTAGAGTATACTGATGGAGAGAAGAGGTATATAGTGGCTCCAGATAAGTTAATGGTAGGTGATAAGATCATGAGTGGTAAGACAGCGGAGCCTGTTGTAGGTCATGCAATGTACTTAGATATGATTCCATTGGGTACTGCCATCCACAATATAGAGATGACTCCAGGTAAAGGAGCTGCGCTTGCAAGAAGTGCGGGTACTTATGGGGTGCTTATGAGTAAGGAAGGTAAGTATGCTATTATAAAGCTTCCTTCAGGTGAGGTGAGACGTATCTTGATAGCTTGTAAAGCTACAATTGGTACTACTTCTAACCCAGATCATGGTTTAGAAGTGCTAGGTAAAGCTGGTCGTTCAAGATGGAGAGGTAAGCGACCTAGAGTGAGAGGTGTAGCGATGAATCCTGTAGATCACCCGATGGGTGGTGGTGAAGGTCGTGCATCAGGTGGTCATCCAAGATCAAGAACTGGTGTAATGGCTAAAGGTCAGAAGACAAGAAATAATAAGAAATTTTCTAGCCAGCTGATTATAAGTAAGAGAAAGTCTAAAAATAGAAAGTAAGATAGCGTCATGG
>JAHDGW010000376.1 GCA_020631635.1 Saprospiraceae bacterium | reverse complement strand
ATTATCTTTATCTACAGTGATTTTCTCAGCTGTACCTAAGTGATCCATCTCTGTGCCATCTAGTTTGTATCCTTTCTCTTCTGAGATTACAGTACCTCCTGTAAGGATTGCGATATCTTCTAGCATTGCTTTTCTTCTATCACCGAATCCAGGAGCTTTTACAGCTACTACCTTGAGTCCACCACGTAGTCTATTCACCACTAATAATCCTAATGCCTGAGACTCTACATCCTCAGAAATAATTAAGAGTGGTCTACCTGCTTGTGCCGCTTTTTCAAGTATTGGCACGATATCCTGCACATTAGAAATTTTCTTATCATGGATGAGTATGAGTGGATTTTCATACTCCGTCACCATATCTTCAGAGTTAGTGATGAAGTACGGAGATAGATATCCTCTATCAAACTGCATACCCATTACCTCATCTACGTAAGTGTCTGTTCCTTTAGCTTCCTCTACCGTGATCACACCATCAGTCGTTACTCTTTTCATGGCATCAGCGATGAAAGAACCAATTTCGTTATCATTATTAGCAGATATTGCACCTACTTGTTGGATTTTCTCGAAGTCATTTCCGATTACTTCAGAGTTAGCTTTCAGGTTAGCTGTGACAGCTTCTACTGCCTTAGAGATTCCTCTTTTCAGGTCCATAGGATTAGCGCCAGCTGCTACATACTTCATACCTGCTGTTACCATTGCCTGAGCAAGTACTGTTGCAGTAGTAGTACCATCACCTGCAAGATCTGCGGTTTTTGATGCTACTTCCTTTACCATCTGAGCTCCCATGTTTTCGATAGGGTCTTCTAATTCTATTTCTTTAGCAACGGTCACACCATCTTTAGTGATATGTGGAGCACCGAATGCTTTTTGGATTACAACATTTCGACCTTTTGGTCCTAAAGTTACTTTTACAGCATTCGCAAGTGCATCGATACCACTTTTTAGTTTCGTCCTTGCATCTGAGTCAAAGCTTATATTCTTAGCCATGTCTATTGATTTTTAAAATGAATGGGTTTAGCAAAAAATAATTCTTAAAATTGGAATTGGGATAAGCTTGATAATTAATCAAGAATGACTAAAATATCATCCTCTCTCATGATCAAATAGTCAGTTCCTTCATAGTTGATTTCTTGTCCGGCATATTTTCCGTACAATACAGTATCACCTTTTGATACGGTCATAGCGTTTCCGTCTTTTCCAGGACCTACGGCTACGACTTCTCCTTTTTGAGGTTTTTCTTTTGCTGTATCAGGAATGATTATTCCTCCAGCTGTTTTTTCATCCGCGGATGCAGGCTTTACAACTACTCTGTCGTTGATTGGCTTCATAATAGAACTTTAGTTTTATTCTGAATGATTAAAATAAATTACAAGTGCTATACATCATTGATTGTGCCAACAGCAAGCTGCTGACATTATAACAGGCGTTCGGGTTGTTCTCTCAAAATTTAATTACATCTTGGCAGACCATAAGGGCACTTTGGCAGCCAAAACGAACTAAGAAGTATCTTCAATGGAATAATTAGTATCGTACATGATCGAACAGTGATAAGGTCATGAAATATTATATAGTAGTAAAACGAATAAACCTAAAGCATGAAATCGTACATAGAAATAGACAAGCACCTACATCTTCGATCGCAGATTATTGCAAAAGCCAATAGAACTTTCGTGCCGTCTAAGGACGATGATAGCCATACCAATCTTTACTTTGACCCTGTAGGTTCCCGGCTATTAGGAAGATGGATAGATACTCCAAGTGGAAAAGTAATCTTGAGCTTTAATCTCATTAATCAACATTTCGAGCTCTTAAATCAAAAACTCAACCTGATCGCTAATCATAATTCTAATGGTCAAACTATTTCAAATATTGAAAAAGAACTGGAATCCAGTTTCTCTAATATTGGCTTGAACTCCAGAGACTTTCGAAAGGACTTACATTTTGAAATTACGGAATATGACTTCGCAGAATCTGTACTTTCGGAACTCTCTAGTTCGGGTTTAGAGCAATGGAAGTCATTTCGATACTTAGCTAATATCGCTAGTCTTGATCTATTAGGGCTCTCACAGGCCAATTCAGAAATCAGAATATGGCCACATCATTTTGATACTGGAATTTACTTTGAAATCAATCCTGATCTTGGCATAGGTTTCGGACTGGCGATGGCCGATAGCATGATCGAAGTTCCATACTTTTATATGTCAGCTTATACCCTAAATAAAGAAGCTCAAGTAGTCTATGAAGATCTACCAAAAGAAAATCTTTGGTCATGGCATGTTACAGAACATTGGAAAGGTGCAACGCTGAGATTGGATCAACTCAATATTGATTCATGGGAGCATTCTACCGTAATCCTTCAGTCCTTTTGTAAAAATACCCTTAGTTGGTATTTATACCATTTACAATATAAAATGACGCAAGTCTGATATGAACTATATCCAATATCTGCGTTAAAAATACTCGGCGTAGCTAAGG
>JAHDGW010000020.1:20228-21834 GCA_020631635.1 Saprospiraceae bacterium | reverse complement strand
GACCTTGTATTTTTTATTGGTAAGTTGACCTTCTGAATCATAGATTTTATTGAAAAAGCAGTAATGTCCATTTGATAGCTTGGATACGAAACTGTTGTGACCATTTGAATATATTGGGACTTCAAATTTTCTATTTAATTCAGTATCATATATAACAGTTCTGCCATGAAGGTATACAGCAATTTCACCTTCTAAAAATTGATAATTAAACGGATTTAATGGTAGTGTTTCTGATTTTTTTATTTCATTGATCATTTTTAATTCTTTCTTGTGACTAACTCAGTTATAACAGGAACAAACTTCCTGTTTAATACCTAAAATAGGAATTAATGTGGAAGTTTGTTCCAAATTAATTTTTTCTTAATCATCCCAGAAATCCACGGGACTGGTCATATTTCCAATGTTTTCCTTACTGAGATAAGTATATATTTCTGTGGTCTTACTAGACTTATGGCCCAATGCCTCTTGTATATATCTTAGATTTATATTTTTCTCCACTAGATGTGTTGCATAACTATGCCTTAGGCTATGAGGGGTGACGTGCTTATCGATACCGCTCCGCTTGATACCAGCCTTTAGAAGCTTACTGATACTACTCCCGCTATATTGCAGTTGGTCTTGACCATTAAATAGATATTCTCTAGGTTTATACTGCTTGTAGTATACTTTTAGGAGTTTTTTCAATGCCTTGGGAAATGAAATATCTCTGTCCTTGGCTCCTTTACTATTCCTGATTCGGATGACATTACGTTTTCCATCTAGGTCCGAAAGTTTCAAATTAATCAATTCAGATTTACGCAGTCCGCAGGCATATATAGTCATGATGATGGCCTTATGCTTAAGGTTGCGGTAACTATTCAGTAGTCTTTTGATCTCTTCTGTCGAAAGTACATTGGGCAATACTTTTGAGGTTCGAGGTCGTTCGATCTCTTTAACGTTAATATGAAATTCGGTATACTTATCTAAAAATAGTTTGATAGCACTTGCCCAAATATTTTGATAACTTTTGGAGTGTTTTCCTTGTATAAAATATTCATGATTGAAAGCCTCTAAAGTGGACAGATTCCATACGGTAATACCATGTTTACATACCCAAGCTAAGAATAATTTCATCACCGCCATATAAGATCTGATGGTTGCATCTCGATATCTAATGATTTCTAGGTACTTTTCAAATCCTTCTAGTTTTTCCATCCAATACTCATCGATTGCTGATTCATCATATCTAAGCTTACGATCTATCGCTATTGATTTCTCCTCATCGATTATTAGTTCTAGGTTGGTATTTTTTAGATGACGCCATGATTCTGAAGTGTAGGGAAGATGCCAGCACTTCAAAGATCGACTATACTTTCTATTGGGTATACTTTTGACTCGGTCAGCAATATCCCTTTGGTACTTGAAGAATAGCGCAATCCGGGTTTGACCCTCTTTCTCAATTTTTCTTACGTTCACAACCGACATAGACACAACACATTTTTCACTAAAATAACGAAAAATAATTGACCCACAAGGTATTAGCATAAGAAGGAGGCCGTATTTTTCGCCTAATCGCCTAATCGCCTAATCGCCTAATCGCCTAATCGCCTAATCGCCTAATCGCCTA
>JAHDGW010000020.1:0-20128 GCA_020631635.1 Saprospiraceae bacterium | reverse complement strand
ATCGCCTAATCGCCTAATCGCCTAATCGCCTAATCGCCTAATCGCCTAATCGCCTCTTCTATCATTTTGATCCGCTCTTCACCATCTGCTTTTTTCTTTCGTTCATTATGGACGACTGCTTCTGGGGCATTATTGACAAATCGTTCGTTACTTAGCTTCTTGTCGATCTTCATCACGAATCCTTTTTGATACTCCAAGTCTTCTGCTAGTTTAGCAATTTCGGCCTCTACATCGATTTCTTTTTCCACGACTACGTAGTATTTATCAGTACCATGTACTACTGCTATACCATGCTCTGGAGCCTCCGATACGAAGGATAACTGACCTGCATTTGCCAATTTAGACAATAAGGCTTTCATACCATCATCGTCCCATACGGCTCGTGCCGCTTCGCTATCGATAACTGCCACGGGTAAGATTTCAGCCATCTTCAGCCCTTGCTTATTACGTACATCACGTACCTTAGATACCATTGCCTGTAAGATCTCAAATCGATCAATGACCTTAGCATCGTAAGCGTCATGACTAGGGTAGCTACTGGTCATACAATCTTCACCCTCTTCACGATCCTTGAGCTCATGCCAGATCTCCTCCGTGATGAAGGGCATAAAAGGATGCAATACTGTACAGATGCGTTCGTATATATCTATCAGCGATTTTACGGTATGCGGATCGGCTGGTTTGCCATATGCAGGCTTCATCATCTCGAGCAGCCATGAGCAGTAGTCGCCCCATATGAAATTGTAGAGTCCCATAAGCGCCTCTGACAGCCTATACTCGGCGAAGTTTTTCTCAATATCTGCGAGCACTTGCTGGAAGCGTTGCTCAAACCATTCAAAAGCAAGCGTATTGGCGCTAGGCATTTCAAGATTTTGATCTATTTCCCATCCCTTGATGAGGCGTAGCGCATTCCATAGTTTATTATTAAAATTTCTACCTTGCTCACATAGTTTATCGTCGAAGAGCAGATCTCCGCCCGCTGGGGAGCAACTCAACATCCCAAATCGTACACCATCGGCACTGAAGTCTTCGATGAGCTTGAGTGCATCGGGACTATTGCCCAGTGATTTACTCATCTTACGGCGTTTTTTATCACGTACCATCCCTGTGAAGTATACGTGTTTAAATGGCTTTTCTTTTTGCCATTCCATGCCCGCCATCGCCATACGAGCTACCCATAGGAATATGATATCCCAACCCGTCACCAATACAGAGGTAGGGTAGTAGTAGTTCAAGGTCTCAGGGTCATTCCACCCATCAAAGACAGATATAGGCCATAGCCATGAAGAAAACCAAGTGTCCAGTACATCTTCATCTTGACGCAGATCATCCATAGTCAGGTCAGCTCTACCAAGTTTCTCTTTTGCTTGAGCTAGCGCATCTTCTCCTGTGGTAGCCACGAATACTTCTGCATCATCTCCATCACCATAAAAGTAGGCTGGTATACGGTGACCCCACCATAGCTGACGAGATATACACCAGTCACGGATATTCTCCATCCAGTGGCGATATAGGTTTTTTTGGTTTTTGGGAAAAAACTCAATATCATCAGCCATCACGGCATCAAGCGCGGGTTTTGCTAGTCCTGGCATATCCACGTACCACTGGAGCGAGAGTCTGGGTTCTACTACAGCATTGGTCCGCTCAGAGCGGCCTACGCTGTGTCTGTAGTCTTCTATTTCTACGAGGCTACCCGCGGCTTCGAGATCTTTAGTGATCAATTTTCTTACGGCGAAACGATCTTCGCCTATATAATATTGACCTGCTTGGGAGATGGTTCCGTTGGCATTGAATACATCGATGGTCTCTAAGTTATGGCGCTTACCTATTTCATAATCATTGGTGTCATGTGCAGGAGTCACCTTTAGTGCTCCAGTACCAAATTCTCGATCGACATAATCATCAAAAATGATAGGTACAGCACGATTTACGATAGGTACGATGACTTTTTTACCCTTCAGGTGGATGTATCGCTCGTCTTCAGGGTGCACGGCTACGGCGCTATCTCCGAGTATGGTTTCTGGTCGGGTAGTAGCTATGGTGATACGTTGATCACTGCCTTCTACTTGATAGGCTACATGATATAGTCTTCCATTTTCTTCATTATGGATCACTTCCTCATTAGAGAGCACGGTCTGTGCTTCTGGGTCCCAGTTGACCATGCGCTTACCTCGGTATAGCTTGCCTGCATGGTATAGATCTACAAATGCCTTGATCACCGCTTCTGATCGTACCTCATCCATGGTAAAGGAAGTCCGCTCCCAGTCGCATGATGCACCTAGTTTGCGCAATTGTTGTAGGATGATGCCACCATATTTTTCTTTCCAAGCAAATGCATGTTCCAGAAATTCCTCACGGGTAAGATCCGATTTTTTGATGCCTTGCTCCCGGAGTAGCTTCACTACCTTGGCTTCTGTAGCTATAGAAGCATGATCAGTACCAGGCACCCAGCAAGTATTTTTGCCATCGAGTTTTGCCTTACGGATCAGTACATCTTGGATCGTATTATTGAGCATATGTCCCATGTGGAGCACTCCAGTCACATTAGGAGGAGGGATCACGATAGAGTAGGCCTCTCGATCATCTGGCTCACTATGAAAATATCCTTTCGATTCCCAGTGCTTGTACCATCGGTCTTCACTATGACTTGGATTATATTTATCTGCTATTGCCATTGCTATTTAGTATTTTAGAGAGTATAAAACTCCTGTAGCACCATCATGTACTACTATGAAAAGGTCGTCGTAGACAGATTCGTCTATGTTTTTTAAATCAGTACCACAAAGCTCATTGATGAGTGCAGGTGTCGTGTTACTATGTCCTACCACTAGATTGTATTGGTCATCTGACGCCATGATCTTATTCATAAGCTCGCGAAGCCCCTGCGCATCATAGGGAGTCACATCTAGCCCTTTTGACTCGGAGGTAGGCTGTGCGGTGAATAAGGTACGTGTATACATGGTCGAGTATACTCGGTCTAGCCGAGTACCTTTAAAGATGTTTTCTAGCTTATTGGCACGAGCTACACCTTGCTCTGTGAGTACAGGGTTTTGCTTTACTGCGGTATCTTTTTCGGCATGGCGGACAAGGAATATGACTTTAGTAGAGTCGTCTGCCGTGACATCCATGATATAGCCATCTTCAAGTATGATTTTAGATCGCTCGATCTTAGCAATCTGGTCAGTAGTCGCTTCCTTAGTGCCACCACAAGCCAGTATGAGTGTCACCAGTGATATTAAGATAAGTAGTCTCATGATAGGGTAGTGATTTCTATTTGTTTGGCCATTAAGTCTTCAAAGTCCTCTCGTTCTCGGATCAAATGCTCTTCTCCATTGTATACCAATACCTCCGCTGGACGATATCGAGAGTTGTAGTTAGATGCCATCATAAAACAGTATGCGCCGGCATTTTTGAAACATAATATATCTCCTTCTTGTACTTCATGTAGTTTGCGATTGACACCGAAAGTATCTGTCTCGCAGATGTATCCTACGATCGTATATATACGAGTACGACCGCTTGTTTTAGAGATATTGACGATCTCGTGATAGGCATCATAGAGCATAGGCCGTATCAAGTGATTGAGACCTGAGTCTACTCCTGCAAATACGGTAGAGGTGGTTTGTTTTACGACATTGACTTGCGTCAAAAAATATCCAGCTTCACTGACAAGAAACTTACCGGGTTCAAAAATTAAGGTCAAGTCCCGGCCATAGCTTTTGCAAAAGGCTTTAAATTTTTTAGAGAGTTCTCGTCCTAGATCTTCGATATCGGTAGCTACGGCACCTTCATAGTATGGTACTTTAAACCCTGAGCCCAAATCGATAAACTCCAAATCTGGAAACTCAGACGAAAAGCTCAACATTACCTCTGCGCCTTGGATAAAAACATCGGTATCCAAGATATCACTGCCCGTATGCATATGTAGTCCTTCGACTTTGAGTCCTGTAGTTTCGACTATACGTTTGATATGAGGTACTTGGTGTATGGATATCCCAAATTTAGAATCTATATGACCCGTACTGATCTTAGAGTTACCACCCGCCATAATATGCGGGTTGAGTCGTACACATACGGGGTAGTCAGGGTATTTTTGACCAAACTGTTCTAGGATGGATAGATTATCAATATTGATTTTGACACCCGCCTCTACGGCTTGATCGATTTCATCAAGCGATACACAATTAGGGGTATACATAATCTCGTTGGCCTCAAACCCGGCTCTGAGCCCAAGTCTCACTTCCTGAAAAGAAACGGTATCTAGACCCGATTGACAATCTTGAGGATATTGATATTGGTGAGTGCTTTACAAGCATAATGTAATTTGAGACTAGGGATGTCAAAAGCATCATACAATCTGCGGTATTGTCTTTCGATGATATTGCCATCATACACATAGAGTGGGCAGTCATACTTTTGTACTAATTGCTCAAAGCTTATGCCTTCTTGTACCTGATATTTTTGCTCCTCTGATATGTACATTCGTTCGCTAGTTTTTCAATGTAGTGGGCAAAGATATTGATTCATTCTAGAATGTTGTGATTTGCTGATTTCTTAATTTATGTTGTTTTTTAGTTCATCGCTAGCTTTGAGAGGTGTAGATGGTCTTGTAGGGGGATTATCGTTGTACGTTGTTCGGTATTCGGCATTAGGTATACGAGAGATGTTGGTTTGGGTACTTCCTCATTCTTGACCAATCTTTATGATTTTGGTGCTTCTATGGTTCTTACAATAGTTGACTTGTTGTTAGTGATCTTGATATTAGCAAATTAGTGGTCAGTTGTCGATACTTAAAGATCTGTATCGGCTGCGCCATCCGTATTCTATTGAGTTTTTCATAATATACGTTGAGCTTTGCTAGTATTACCTTTGGCGATTACGCTGTGCTCTTTGTGATCTCTGTGGTGCAAAAATAAAAGCTACATGCCAAGCTATAGCTCCATGCTCTGATCCAATTATTATCAGTAAATTTAGCATGCATACACCAAAACAGCAATTGGACTCATCTATCTAAGTATAAAATCGAAAGTTTGAAAAGTCTCCAACATATCATCATACAATGCCAAGAGAACGATCCACGTGCTCAGAAGCTATTATATGACCAGTATACGGGGATTTTGTTTGGGATCTGTCGTAGATACATACGCGATATGGCTGCGGCAGAAGATGTATTACAAGAAGTATGGTACAAGATTTTTACCAAAATCAATCAGTACAATGATACCGGTAGTTTTGAAGGATGGATGAAGCGTATCGCGGTCAATGAATCACTGATGTATCTCCGTAAGACCAATAATTTCAATATTTCGCTCGATGTAAGTCATATAGAGCCCGCGTATGATCAGGGGACGATAGCAGATATTTCATATCGAGAGATTTTGTCCTACTTAGACTTATTACCGACAGGCTATCGTACAGTATTTAACCTATACGTAGTAGAGGGTTATAAGCATCGGGAGATCGGTGAGATGTTGGGTATCAGTATCAATACAAGCAAGTCACAACTCATATTGGCTAAAAAACGATTGAAAGATATTTTGAAAAAAAAAGATATTAAGGAGGTAAGCTAATGAATGAAGATCAATTTAAAGAAGGATTACGAAATTTAGAGATACCACCTTCTAAGCAGGTGTGGTCAGGGCTCTCTCAGCGACTTGACAAGCGTCGTGCAGTCTCTAAGATGCGCATCTATCGTTGGTTAGCAGTAGCATGTTCATTGGCACTCATTGCCGTATCGGGCTTGTACTTTAGTCATATGTATCATGATCATCACCATGATGTTTTCGTAGCTACGGCTGATTATTCTTTTCAAAATATCACAGAGCTTGATTTGGCTCAGCATCATGATTACATCAGTCCAAGTACGATCACTGAGTTAAACTCTGCTTATGCTACGTATTCTAACAAGCATTCTTATCAATGATCAATGAGTAGTATGACTTGATATACCCTTCTTATGTAAAATATATGTCTAATTTAGGGGTAAGCACCTAGAATATAGAAGTCCATATTGTGTATCTTACACGTGAGTATAATTTTACATATATGGCAGTTTTAGACGCCCATGTGGGCAACCTTTCCTTTACCCAAGCTAAGCATTTGCTCAATCGATTGACCTTTGGCTATACTTCAGCACAACTTAATAGCCTAGTGGGCACATCTGTGGATACTGCGGTTGATAATCTATTGAGCTTCTCCAATGTATATCCCAATCTTCCTAAAGATCAGGCAACTAATCAAACTTGGGTTTTGACAGGTAGAACCACCGACAATAGCAGTAACGGTGTACTCAGGAGGATACTCCGTACATGGATGACAGATCTCATGATCACCGAAAATTCTGCACTTGAAAAACTTGTATACTTCTGGCATACTCATTATACTACACAGTCTATTGCAGTCAATAGGACAGAAGCAGTATATCATCAAAATCAGCTATTTAGGCTCTACGCAAAAGGAAATTTCAAAACGCTATCGCATAAGATCTGTAGGGACTCGGCGATGCTCTATTTTCTAAGTGGATTCAGCAATGAAAAGAACAATCCGAATGAAAATTTTGCTAGAGAGCTCTTAGAGTTATATACGATCGGAAAAGGACCACAGATCGCCAATGGAAATTATACCACATACACAGAAGATGATGTACGTGAAGCAGCAAGGGTATTGACGGGCTATAAGGTATATAATGATTATACTGCTACAGATCCTGATACAGGCTTGCTCAGAGCAAGGATCAATACAAGTAGACACGATGAGACGGACAAAGTCTTCAGTGCTGCTTTTCAGAATACCACGATCACAGGTAGTAATACGGAAGCGGGCATAGAAGCCGAGTTAAGTGATTTTATAGATTTGATTTTTCATCAAATGGCTACTGCTCGCAATATTGTTACTGAGTTATATCGATTTTTTGTCTATCCGAATATCACAACAGAGATCATGAGTTCAGTCATCGAGCCCTTAGCACAAGAACTCTATAATAACGGTTATGAGATCGAACCTATCCTTAAGGATTTATTCAATAGTAAACATTTCTATGATCTGGATAGCTACGATGATGCGACGCATAATCATATTGGTGGATCTATAGCTGCCCCGATTCAACACTCCGTGAGATTATGCAAATATTTTGAAGTAGACTTTCCCGATCAGCAAGCTGACTATCCCAACTTTGTAAATGAGCACAGGTTTTTGGAGCAACACGTAGCTGCTATGGGAATGATATTATATGAACCTACAGAGACGGCAGGCTGGCCTGCTTATCATCAAGACCCTTTATACGATAGAGCTTGGATATCAGAAAATGCTATTGTCGAACGATTTCTATTTGGCGATAAATTTATCAAAGGCAAAAAAACCAATGGTGGCAATATGGGAATCAAAATTGACATCGTCCAGTATCTTATAGACGGTCATATAACTGACCCGTATGACCCTATTATTATAGTGGATGAGTTGACTAATGGGCTATCACCACAAGGAGTATCGCAGGATAGAAAAGACTACTATAGAGCTTTCTTAGTAGATCCTTCGGAGCCAGAATATTATTGGAGTTTGGAGTGGGGAGAATTTCTGAATACAGCTAATGACGGAGTAGTGAGAAGTCGATTAGAAGATATGTTGAGAGCAATATTACAAAGCCCAGAAAGTCAATTAGTCTAAAGCAGTACAGTCATGAAAAGAAGGAAGTTTTTAAATATATCAAAGACAGCCGCAGCAGGAACTTTTATGCTCAATGGGCTATCTGTCAATTCTCTATCAGCATCTCCATTGCTACGACCATTTTTGATCAACCCTAGTATGGTAGAAGATCGTATACTAGTGATGATCCAGTTGCATGGGGGTAATGATGGGCTCAATGCTATGTTGCCGATCACCCAATATGCAGACTACCAAGCTGCAAGACCCAATATCGGAATTTCAGATACAGGATCTAGAGCTTATATAAATATCGATACCACCGTAGGAAGTAATGAGCAAATGGGCTTACATCCTGACTTACAGAGCTTTAAGTCATTGTATGATGACGACAAGATGGCAATCATTCATTCTGTAGGGTATAATAATCACAATCAGTCACACTTCCGTAGTAGAGATGTATGGTGGATGGGGGGTAACTTTGATGAGATCAAAGGGTCAGGTTGGATGGGTAGATACCTTGATCATGAATATCCAAATTATCCAGCGGTATATCCAAGCACTCAGATGCCAGATCCTATAGGTTTAGAAATAGGGACTACCGTTGCCTTAGGCTTTCATAGAGAAAATGGAATTCCCATTGCTCTTGCATCTAATGAACCAGGCACTTTTGGTGATCTTGTAGGTGGTATTGGTACTCCTAGTCTTACTACTTTTCCAGATAATCATTATGGCAATCGTCTCGATTATATGAATGAAATCTTTGGTAATGCGGGAGACTATGCTGCTCAATTGCAAATGAGATATAACTCAGGCAGTAATGCCGTCACTTATCCTGGGCCGGGATATATGGAATACCCTCATGCGGCTCCCGCCAATCAATTGGTCAATAAACTAGCATGGCAATTACAAACGGTGGCTCGATTGATCAACGGAGGATGTAAGTCTAAGATTTATCTGGTTAAGCATACAGGGTTTGATACGCATGATTTTCAAGTAGACGGTAATGACCTTTCTGCTGGGAAACATGGAGCATTGATGTACCATCTAGGTACAGCAGTCAAAGCATTTCAAGATGATCTAGCGGCATCGGGTAATGATAATAAAGTACTGACCTTGACCTTTTCAGAGTTTGGAAGACGAGTCGCAGAAAATGGGAGTTTTGGAACGGATCATGGTACTGCCGCACCGATGTTTGCTTTTGGTCCAGCTGTAAAAGGGGGTATGATCGGTAGTCCTCCTGATCTAACAGATTTAGATAGTAAAGGGAATCTCCTTATACAACATGATTATAGACAGGTATTTACCACCGCATTGCAGGATTGGTTAGGCGCTGATAATGATGCTATAGAAGCAGCAGAGTTTACTCCATATATCGCTCAAAAAGTTGATCTTATTGAGGCGCCATTCATCGCAGGTAACACTACACTGCCTGTAGACTTGCTCTCTTTAAATGCTTATAGACAAGGATATAATAATGTCGTGGAATGGAAAACAGCTAACGAATTTGATCTTTCTCATTTTGAAGTTGAGAAAAGTAGCGATGGGGATCAATTTGAGAGTATGGAAATAGTCGAGGCCTCCAATAAAGAAAATCAACCATATAGTATCATTGACCGCGATGCATTTGAAGGTTATAATTACTATCGATTAAAATCTATAGATCAAGATGGAGCTACCAAAGTATCATCTGTGGTTTCTGTATTTGCTGATCGACAGTTTACAGTCAGTATATATCCTAACCCTGTATCTCAATATTGTACGATAGATATGGATTTAACTAGTTTTTCCCACTATATCAATGTACGACTATACAATGCAGATGGCAAGATGGTATATGCCGAGCAGCGTCATTCGGTAGATTTTAATGATGACAAAGTTTTTTACTTTGATCAAGTATCGAGTGGTCATTACTCCTTACAAATATCTACAGCCGAAAAAGTATTGTATGCAGGAAAACTAATCAAAATCTAGCGCCTCCCTTGGTTTACTTATATGGATCTCTTGGTTTCCATTCTTCTTTGGGGACAAAGTAAGCTAAGGCCCTTGGTACAAATCTATTGATCCAGTTATTATTATGTCGGAGATAGACATTCATTTCTATAGGTTCGGCGCCTATACTACTCTTGATCTCTAGTGCAGTACGTGATAGGTGTATGGTCTTATGCTGATTTTTAAACGATACATATACCAGATCTAAAAGCATGTTGAGGTATAATTGATGTTGAGCATTTCGCTCATGATCATAGCCCAAAAAATGTGCCTCTAGCTCGTCACCATTATCAAAGGTTGTAAAAAAGGCCAGTAGTGTATCTTTATCGAAATAACCATAAACCTTAAACAGGTTGGGGAAGTGACGTTTCATCCCAAGAAAGTGATCAGGATGAAGATAAAATAAGTTGAATCCAGCTTGCTCAGCAATCGATCGATAGAGTCTGTATATGTCTAGGTTATACCGTTCGATATCTTCAAAACTTAGTTCTCGCTTTTCGTTTTCACCAAACTTCTTTTTAGCTCTTTTTACCCGTACTCGATATTTTGATACTTCATATAGTCATCAAAACTTTGCCACTCCTCCCGTATTCTAAAAATCATATTGGGTTGAACACTAAACTCCGAAAATGTAGATTCTTCTAAAGTCTTTGTGTCAGGGACTTGGTAAGGATGAAAGTCCTTCATAAAACTACAAATGACTTTCTTCTTTTTACTAAATTCTTGAGCTGCTAGTACTGCTGCTTTTTCTTGGATTAGGTATCGATCTGTAGTAGTGGTTTCTATATTGAGTTTTAGATTATAATCTCCTGTAACGAGTGCATTACCCGAGATTAATGTATACCCCTTAAACTTAGAGGCAAACCAAGATTTTAGTCGGGCCCATAGTGATGGGTTATTTTGATCAGGCCTGAGACTTTCTCGTAACTTAATAAGTCGTATCTGGTAGTATGAAATTCCAACAGCCTTAGCCCCATCGTACAATACCCCGTATAAGAATTCCATATTGATAGGTGGGTATTCCTCCACTGCAAGCAAAAATCTACTCGAAAACATAAGGTCATTGCCAGATAAAGAATCCCAAAGCTCATAAATTTCAATCAGACTACTATGATATACTACCTCAAGGTTGTTTTGATCCAGACTATACCTAGAGGTAGTCGGATGAGTAGTTGGCGCTTGTTTTGACATTATAGTTATCTAATCACAAGTGTTAAAATAAGATGGAATCGCTCGATTTTCGAGATGAAGCTTTTCTGGATTTTTGTCCAATTCTGTAGAACAATTGAGTAAAACCCTGACCCCAAAAACCATCGGTGGGATATCAAGCCGACTTGCCGTCGCGGCGGGAGGGCTGCATATGAATTATCAATTTGTTTTAAATTCACTTCGTTAGATTACTATGGTGCAATAACTGATTTATTGTCGTTATGTTTTGTTACTGAGCGGACTTCTGTTCTAATTGTTGAAGTATGCGCAGAGATTTTATAGTTGACATCCATTTTATTTTTGGTTCATTGAGTGATCCGTGTTTATGGAGTTCATAGATTTCTATTATTCGTTTGATACTGTGATAATTCACGGCAAAATCTTCAAAATCGTGTATCGGTAAGTTATAGTTTTTGTTGAGGGTCTGAAGCAGAAGAGTGTATGACGGGCTTCCATTTTTTATTTGAGAAAAACCACCTATGAGATGACTCTTAAGCCTCTCTCCTTTAGCTTCTTTTTTACCGAGAAGGATCGCTTGTACTACAGTATCTCCTACCTCCACAGTACCGCGGTTATAGATTGGGGCTAGATATTTATAATTAGTATCCGTAAGTGCTGCGCCACTAGGATCTGTGATATCGATATATACGAGATGACGTCCATCGGCAGTTTCTGTGACGAGCTCCTCTTTTTGACTACAAGATAGGCATAGTAGCATGTTCATTGCAATACAGATTGTCGCAGCTATACTAGATAAATATCTTGTATTTTGGCTACTACACATCCTCATCTCTAACGGCTGGAGTTTTGGTTGGCGATTATTTTTACTTGTCCTCAAGTGCACATTTTATAAAGACTCTAACGAATCGAATCTAAAATTGGTGAATCTTTTCTTTTATTTACAATACATTAAGAATAATATTAAAATGAGTGATAGCTACTTTAAGCCCGAGGATTTAAAAAAATTCAGTGAGATTACAGAATTTCAAGAGGAAATGGGTAAAAAATTCTTTGATTGGTATGGATCTATCTTTCAAGAATCAGCACTTACGGTGAGAGAAAAATGCCTTATCGCTCTTGCTGTCGCTCACTCCGAAGCATGCCCATATTGTATGGATGCATACACTTCTGCTTGCCTACAAAATGGTGCTGATGAAGAACAAATGATGGAGGCTGTTCATGTTGCAGCAGGTATCAAAAGCGGAGCTACACTGGTAAATAGTGTACAGATGATGAATCAGGTGAAAAAGAAAATGATGTAGTCCTTTGGTTCATAATATTCCGCTTACGAGTGTCACCTACTGGCTACAGAAAATAGCTAGACTCGATGCAAAAGCAAGAATGACTACTGTAAGTATGATAGTTTCCTAAAAAAATAAAACCATTGAATGGCAATTAAGCAAAAAACAAAATCTTTAAAATCTCGATCCATTGATCTAAGTAATTCTTTCTACCAATTGGAAGTGCTGAATGATGCGGAGAGAATAGGGAAGGATATACCTAAGTTTAGCGAACGTATAGCTCAAATAGGATATCCAACGCTGAAGCCCGTACCAGTAGAGATTTTTCAAATCAATATAGGAAAACTTTGTAATCAGACCTGTGCTCATTGCCACGTAGACGCAGGTCCTGACCGTAAGGAAGAAAATATGGATCGAGAGACCCTGGAGCAATGCTTGGCCATTATCAAAAAATATAAAATCCCCAAAGTAGATATCACGGGTGGAGCACCTGAAATGAACGCTCATTTTAGATGGTTTGTAGAAGAATGCACTGCTGCAGGCGCAGAAGTGATGGATAGATGCAATCTTACGATATTGAGGGCTAATCCAAAGTATCATGATCTCCCCGATTTTTTTAAAAAAAATAAAGTTCATGTAGTATCATCATTGCCATACTTTTCAAAAAGTAGAACGGATAATCAACGAGGCGACGGTGTATTTGAAGACTCTATCAAAGCCCTACAGATGTTGAATGAGGTAGGATACGGAATAGAGGGTACAGGTCTGAAATTAGATTTAGTGTATAATCCTGCTGGTGCATTTTTGCCAGGTAGTCAAGAGTCTCTAGAGCTTGAATTTAAAAAGCAACTCAAGAGAAAATACAATATAGAATTCAATAGTCTTTTTGCAATTACCAATTTGCCGATTGCAAGATTTTTGGAGTACCTCATAGATAGTAACAATTATGAGAGTTATATGCAAGAGTTGGTAGCTGCATTCAATCCAAGTACGGTAGAAGGGCTCATGTGTAGAAATACACTTAGTATAAGCTGGGATGGGTACATACATGATTGCGATTTTAATCAAATGTTGGAGCTCAAGTCTGATGTCAGAGGTACACATATTAGTGATCTGAATATGGCAGATCTCATGGCAAGAGATATTAAACTGAGTCAACATTGCTATGGATGTACAGCTGGTGCTGGGAGTAGTTGTGGAGGAGAAATAGTCTAAGGCATATTATTTCTGCTATGCTTCGAACTGGTTTTGTTTTCTGTCTTTTCATTCTGTCTAATTTATCTTGGACTCAAGAGTCATTTTATCTGGGAGGTATCCAGACAGATGAGTCAAATCTCTCTGAATACTATGACCAGATGATCAATGCAGGTCTCAATACCGTAGAGGTGACGCATTATGCTCGCCATGGTGCATGGAATAGTGATGACGTCGATATTTCTTACGATAAAAGTGGAGTAATACGGGAAATAAGACTGGCAAAGTCAAAGGGGCTTCATGTGGTATTGATTTTGAGAGTATACCTTAAGGAATCAATAGCTAGTAATATATTTCTGTGGCATGGTATGATCATGCCATTAGGAAAGAGCAACATAGATCGATGGTTTGGAAAGTATAAGACATACTGTACTGAGTGGGCAAAAATTGCTCAACAAGAAGGGGTAGAGGCGATGGTCATAGGTAGTGAAATGAATGAATTGAGTAGTACCGTACAGATCGATAAATTACCTGCGTTATATAGCTACTACGATAGTGATCGAGTACATCGTAGAACGGAAGAGCGCATCATAAAATTTAAAAAGTATCTAAAACCACATCATCTATGGGCGAGAGGTAAAGGCAATTATGAAAGTGTAGAAGCATTTGTAAATGATAAGTATGAAGCTCAGAGGACTTGGTTTAATGAAGTGGGGTATAAAGGCCAAAAAAATAGAATAGCAAAGATAAATCAGCGCAGAAAAGTCTTAGAGAAGCATTGGATTGGAATCATCAAGTCACTCAAAGAAATCTATACTGGTGAGATTGGCTACGCAGCTAATTTTGATAATTACCATGAAGTCGGTTTTTGGGAGCATTGCGATTTTATCGGTATTAACGCCTATTTCCCTTTGGATGCATCCGCTAAATCTTGCCAGGATTATTATTGTCATTACGAAAATTGCAAAAAGGGCTGGAAGGCTGCCTTGGGTCAAATAGCAGATCACTTACGATCTTTGAAGATCATAAAGCCTATCATATTCACCGAGATAGGATATACGCAACATCGAGGGTGTACCTCGCAACCCTGGGAAGCATTTGGATATTCGATCGTTGGTCCTTGGTATAGTGAAGAACTACTCGTTTGGGAAGATGAACCATTACGGCCCTCAGAACGAGTGGCTGCTTTGGACGCTCTTCATGATGTCATTGATGATACTGATGTCAAGCTAAAAGGATTATTGTATTGGAAACTTACTGTGGAGCCAAAGAATATTCAGCTCGAGCCATTTGCACTCTTACTGTCCAATCCTATTGCCGATGAGCTCCAGATATCTCTAGGGAGGTTTAGGGGAAAGGATTGATCACTTCGGTAAGTCTTATGCCATAGGTTGATTAAGTGTCCAACCATTGAGTCGCATATCCGTGATGAGAGGATCTTTTTTTACCCCCTCCGTTTTGGTCAAGGTATGTATTGCTTGTTCTGCACGTAGATCTTCTATTTTTTCTCTAAAGGCAAATGGAAATAAAAAACCTAAAAATCCTGTCACAAAACCGAGTAGTGGAAAGATCACAAAACCAATCACGAAAAATATGACGGTTGAGGCCAATATCATAATCATGGTAAAGGAGTTGGCTGATTCATGGACCTCCTTACATTTTTTGCAACGCGGTATACCAACAGCGATTTTAGCAAATTTTACATTTCGGTATACGATGACATTGGTTCTTTTTTGTTCTCTAAAAAGTGCTTTATAATAATGCATAGATTTTTGGCTAGCATCACCACCCCTACAGAAGCTACACTCAGTAGAAGTAGACTCTAGTCGTCCAGTTGTTTCGTTTAAGATATGATGGCCGAGGTTCATGATTTACTTTTTTTGATCTTTAGCGAAAGCAAGTATGATAAAAGATGGAACAGCAGAAATAACTCCAATGACCAAAATTTCAATACTGAATACCGAGTCCCTTCCTGACATGTACAAATTAGCTACATAGACAAACAGGAAGTAAAATAATACCGCCGCAATCACACCAGCTATCCTATTTTTAGAGAAACAAAACCAGCCTAGAGCTGCCGTTATAATGATAAGAATAAGATTGGTTACCAAACTAGTGACATTGAAAAACGCCGCCATCATGGCAATAAAGAATACTCCGGCATACCCAAGGGATTGATACTCTTCCTGTTTTTTAGCTTTCTCGATTTTTTCAAGAGCATAGTGTTTTAGAGCTAGACTCAGGTCTTGTCTGGCTTTTACAACATCTTGATCTTGATATCCCTGATCGCGAAGTTCTTGTTCAAAGCTTTCTATGCTAAGGCCTTCGTTCATGACTCGATCTATAAATTTGGCTATTTCGTTTTGGCTAAGTGTCATATAAAACTCTTTACCCTTAAGATAGAAAAAATAGATAGGCTTTCTCAATCAAATAAATATATCCCTTCTGGCTCGATAAAGATCTACTTAAGTTGGAATATACTTTAGCATACCTTGCTATCCCTATGATATGCAAATGATAGACGAGTGAAAGTAATGCCAATGGTGTTTTTATTTAGCCTATAAGACTTGAATCACCTTGGAGAATTTATGATATACTCGCAAGTATGTACTCCATGATACCCAAGAATACCACTCGTGTTGTTATAGTAGATGATTTAGAAAATTAAGAAGTGTCTTTTCTAACTTAGAATATTCGCCATCGGAGTTAAATAGAGCTTTAATCGAGTCAAAGTAGTTAGTTCGATCTTGGTCGCAGGCCATATATTGATCCTTGTTTTGTAAGATAACTTGAAGTCTGGCATACTCAGATAGATTTTCAAAATGGTCAAGGATCTTTTCGAATATTTCGATAGAACACTTGCTCTTGATAAATGATCGCTCATCATCACTAAAATCATAATCAGCATGAGCGGCATATAAAAGAAGAAAGCAATTGTAGTCTTCTTTAGTTTGAATAATGTCTAATTCGATTGGGGACATGCCTATATGACTTTAAGTAATTTTCCCACCTTTGTAAAAGCAGCAATAGCTTGGTCTAGGTGATGGCGTTCATGAGCTGCTGATACCTGCACTCGGATACGTGCCTTCTCTTTAGGCACTACAGGGTAGTAAAATCCAATGACGTAGATCCCTTCTTCTAATAAGGCATCTGCAAACTGCTGAGCTAATGGAGCATCATAGAGCATCACAGGTACGATCGGGTGAACACCTTCTATAATATCAAAGCCTGCTTTGTTCATTTCACTACGGAAGTAAGCTGCATTATCGCTTATTTTTTTTACCAAGCTGTTATCTTTTTCAAGTAATTCGAGGGCTTTGATACTACCGCCGACTATACTTGGAGCTAGAGTATTGGAAAATAAATATGGTCTACTTTTTTGACGCAGCATATCTACAATTTCTCTCTTTGCAGCGGTAAAACCGCCAGAAGCACCTCCTAATGCTTTTCCAAAGGTGCCAGTAACTATATCTACACGATCCATGACCTTACAATACTCGGCAGTACCTCTACCATGCTCTCCCACAAATCCAGTACTATGGCAATCATCGACCATGACCATAGCTCCATATTGATCTGCTAGATCACATATCCCTTCTAGGTTTGCTATAATGCCATCCATAGAAAATACACCATCTGTTGCTATCATAATACGTCTTGCACCGCGTTCTTTTGCTTCTTTAAGTTTTACCTCTAGGTCATTCATGTCATTATTCGCATATCGATATCTAGCAGCTTTACATAACCTGATGCCATCGATGATACTAGCATGATTAAGACTATCAGAGATGATTGCATCTTCTTTAGTCAATATCGGCTCAAATAATCCTCCATTTGAATCAAAAGCTGCAGCATAAAGGATAGCATCTTCTTGCCCTACAAATGCTGCAATCTTATGCTCTAGCTCCTTGTGAATATCTTGAGTACCACAAATAAATCTTACGGAAGACATTCCATAGCCATGAGAGTCAATCGTTGCCTTGGCAGCTTCAATGACCTCGGGGTGAGAGCTCAACCCTAGGTAGTTGTTTGCACAAAAGTTAACCACTTTTTTGTGGTCGCTAGTCTTGATATCCGCAGCCTGTGGAGATACAATGATTCGCTCTTCTTTATATAGGCCTTGAGCTTTTAGTTGATCTAGTTCATCTTGTATTGCTTTTGCTACTGTTCCTATCATATGGCTTATGCTTTATACTTTTTAGATACTTCTTTTATCATTATTTCTACCATCTTAGGTAGGTCATATTGATGATCCCAGTTCCATTCTGTCCTTGCTCGGCTATCGTCAATACTCTCAGACCATGAGTCTGCTATGGCTTGTCTAAAATCAGGTTTATAACGGAAAGAAGCTAAAGGAATATGTTTTTTTATTTCGGTAAATAGTTCGAATGGAGTAAAACTTATTGCGCTTAAGTTATACCCAGTTCGTGTTTTTAGATCATCACTGGGGGCATCCATGAGCTCTATAGTCGCTCGTATGGCATCATCGATATACATCATGGGTAGACGAGTATTTTGGGTCAAAAAACACTCGTAACTACCATGTTTAATAATCTCATGAAATACTTCTACAGCGTAATCAGTGGTGCCTCCTGCAGGAATGCTCTGATGGCTGATAATACCAGGGTATCTAATACTCCTAACATCCAATCCGTACCGCTTATGATAGTAATTGGACCATAGTTCGCCGGAGCATTTGCTCATGCCATAGATAGTAGTAGGCTCGAGTATGGTATCTTGGGGAGTATTCATTTGAGGAGTAGTGCTACCGAATACCGCGATGGTACTTGGAAAAAAAACCTTTTTGATCGTACTGACCCTTGCTATTTCCAATAAGCTTAGATAACCGTTGAGATTTACATTCCATGTCTTCATGGGATTCCATTCTCCATTGGCACTTAGTATAGCGGCAAGGTGATAGACTTGGGTGATTTTATGATCTGCGATGACTTCACGTAGTCTTACTTCATTCAGTATATCTAGAAAAACAAAATTAGTATGGTCCCCTTGATCGAGTTTGGTAATGTCACTAGGGATGACTTGCTCATCTCCGTGGTGTTTTTTGAGAGCTTGAGTCAGCACTTGTCCTATTTGACCATTTGCTCCTGTGACCAATATTTTTGTATCCATTGCCAGACTTTGTTATACTACAATCGAAATTGTCTGATTGTATGGACAAGGTAATGAGATACATCTAATTTAGATAATGTATTAAGCTCCATATTCTGGAATATGGTCAAGCAATTGTACATTGTCATGAATAAAGTCAATTTTTGCACAAATGGCTTCTTTCCCATTTGTGATGAGAAGGTAAGGGGCTTTTAGAGCCATGTTGTATTGTGCTACTTGGTTGATGGTCAATTGTGACAACGAAGTAGAGGGAGACTTACACTCAATAATCATGAATGGACTAAGTTTTTTTTGATATACCAGAATGTCAAAACGTTTCTTCATTGAATTGACCATGAGCTGTTTCTCTACTTGTAACCTATTGATTGGATAATTCATTTGACTGGTCAAATGTAAGATCAAGGCTTGTCGTACTAGTTCTTCTGGCTGTATTATGTAGTACTTTTTTCTGATTGGGTCCCAGAGCTTTTGCTTTCCTTCTTTTTGTTCTACTCGGATAGAAGGGACATATTTAAGAAGTTCAAGAGGTATTAAGCAATCGTTTTTATCCAATCTGTTCTACTTTTTCTATCTCGGCTGTAATCATTGAGGTTTTTACTGAAGTGTTATTTTGACTATTTAGACTCCTTATATCAATAACATCAATTCCAGCATGCCGCATTTTTTTGATTAGGTTTATTTGCCATGTAATGGTATCCATATTTTTACTGTTGATGAGTCCGTCCTCGATGAGTATTATTTGTCGCTTATCTGTGGCTAAAAAACATTCCACTACATAGTTGAGCATATCGTCTCCTTTTAACTCTTGGAGACCTTTCCAGCTTTTATCTGAAATGTATTGTTCTAATTTAAAATCTGATACTAATGAAATAAGTGTAACCTCCTTGCCTTGTATCACTCTCGGTCTTGAGACTTCTAGGAGCAAGTTTTTAGCTAGTCTACGAGACGTACCGTGCTTTTCATTATTAGGTAATTGACTGATACTATCTTTCACTTGATAAGAGGTGCCCGCTAGTGTAGAGCAATACTCTTCTTTTTTGAAACAAGCCATCTCATGATCTTTAAGCATAGGATTGCTGGTAGGCTCGCATAAAATGCAGCTTTCTACAAATTGATCTAAATTAAATTTGATGGGTATTTTGAGCTCATTGATGTCTTCTATGATCAGAGCATTAGCAATTTTTCGCTTTGCTTGCTGTATATACTGTAGCTGATCATGCGATACAAATACGATAGGATATAGTGCGGTAAGAAAACCAGTGGGGTGAGCAGCTAATTCTGCTGATTGTGCTTGTACGATGATTTTCTTTTTAAATAGATCACTATATAAGTTGGGATCATAGTTCTTTAGATGCTCTATAGCTTCATTTCTAGTGAATCCAAGTTTGCTAGCTATGATATCATTGTACCTCTCTTTGATACGATCATTCGCATTGATAAATTCCTTTAAAGCAATCTGTAATTCTTGTATTCTGAATGAGCCTTTGGCCTCTACACAGCATTCAAAATACCAAGTATCAAAACTATGCAGCCATTCTTGTTGTGGGGTAAGTTTCATTTTATTAATGATCTGCTGCTCTAAAACAGATGACTTTGCCACGTAGTGTTTCCAGTGTACGTAATCAGGATACTTATTGATGAGTTGACATTGATCTAGTAGAGTGTCCAGTAGGGTAGAAATATATTGATCTAGTGCTACAAGATTATTCGTGGTGTTTTCCTGA
>JAHDGW010000375.1:1115-2518 GCA_020631635.1 Saprospiraceae bacterium | reverse complement strand
ATGACTCTTGTTTCATGGTAGCAAATAGATCTTTTAGTGATTTTCGTTCATAGTAAATGTCACCTTTCCATCGCTTGAGTATATGCTCATCAGGAAACTCATCAACGATCTCTTTTAGCACTTCTAGCATTTCAAGATCTGTAATCAACTGGAGCTCTCGATATCCGCCGAAGTACTCCACATTTTCTTGAATGATCTTATTGCAGAAGGCGTGATAGGTATATATACTGACATTGTATGCCTCTGCTCCGATAAACTTTAGTAGTCGTTTTCGCATAGCGACCATTCCCGCTTCTGTATAGGTGAGACATAGAATATTATGGGCTTGAGCATCTGTATTTTGCAATATGTGACCGATACGTACTCCCAGTAGCTGGGTCTTTCCAGTACCCGGCCCGGCAATAATCATGACAGGTCCATCTATGAGGTCTACCCCCTCCTTTTGTTTAGGATTCAGCGCCTGATATGCTGAGTCAAATTGATTATTAGACTGATTGAATAAATCTGAACCCATGCTGTACGACTGTTAAGAGTTAGTTAATAAAAAAAAGCGATTAAACCCCGCGACAGATTGCTAGTCTGATACACCAAATTACAATATTAAAAATCATTAAAATACAATATTATGAAGCGTATCATTTTTCTTTTCGGATTTGCACTTATCGCATCACTAGGAACATTGACAGCACAAACTGCAACACCTAAGGTGACCAAAAAGCAAGTAAAGCAACAAGCTAGAATTCAAAATGGCGTAGCCAATGGTTCTCTTACGAAGAAAGAAACCAAGCAACTTCAGCGTCAGCAGAAGAATATTCAGAATACAAAGAAAAGAGCAAAAGCTGATGGTGTAGTGACTAAAAAGGAAAGAGCTATCATCACCACGAAGCAAAAAGCGGCCAGTAAAAATATCGCTCGTAAAAAGAATAACGGTCGTAGGTACTAGTGGAATAGTTTATAGAGTTATGAGTTGACTAATTGAAGATTAAATGATCTTATATTACTGACAACTAGTACTCTAGTAACTGACAACCAAAGGATAACAGTAGAGAGCCCGCCTCATCTTCGTCTAGGACGAGATGGGGTGGTTTTGTTTTTTGCTTATCGGTGGATCAACGCTTTATGCATGCACATAAATATGTTTGAATTGAAAACTATTTCACGTATTTTTATTTAAAATTGCACGTATGAATACTAAATTGACCCTATCACTAAAGAAGTCAGTAATCGAAAGGGCCAAGCGCTATGCCAGAGGTAACAATCAAAGTTTATCACAAATCATAGAATCTTATCTTGATAAAATAACATCTCAGGACCCTGAGCTAGGTGACTCTGAACTTGATGCTATCCGAGGTATAATTAGTTTACCCAAAAATTTTGATCTTAAGGCTGAATCTAGAAGACTT
>JAHDGW010000375.1:0-1105 GCA_020631635.1 Saprospiraceae bacterium | reverse complement strand
GAATAGAAAAGCATGCCTAAGTACATTTTATTCTTAGATACTAATATTTTGATTGATTTGTTAGCGGATAGGATTCCATTTTCTAATGCTGCTTATGTCATTTTCAAGGAGGCAAAGTTGGATAGATGGTCGCTTTTTACCTCAAGTAATTCTATAATTAACACATTTTATGTTCTGGAAAAGCAAATAGGAGCCAAAAAAGCAAATTTTGCAATCGAGACTATTCTAAATAGAATGCAGGTTGAGGATATTACAAAAAGGGAAATCACATTAGCATTAAAATCAAAGACTATTGACTTAGAAGATGCCTGCCAAATCGAATGTGCTCAAAAAATAACAGGAGTCAACTACATAATAACTCGTGATAAAAAAGGATTTGTCAACGCCAATATTATGGTTTTGCACCCCGATGAGTTACTTGAGCTTACTAAGGATTAGCCTATCATCGTCATTTAGGATTATTGCCTTGATGTTTTGTGAGTATCAAATAGTGTTTCGACTTTAAGTCTAGATAAACTAGAGTACAAGGAGATTCTATTTAGCATTTTTTTCAAACTCATAAACCTGCCGTCCCAATTCAGCTAAAAATGGAATACCAATAGAATCATATTCATATATTCCATCATTGTACGTTTGATTGGCATTGACATGTATGGTGGCTGTGAGAAAAAATTCAATATCATTTTGGGTATCTTGGATGTAGGCGCAATCCGTTAAATAACCATAAGCGTATCCCACTTTATTATGAATTTTGATATGATCGGGTATGGGATCTTTGGTGTCACCATACATGAAAAATTTGACATAACCATCGTAGTAGTCATCTAAGTGGTCTTTTAAGTATAGATGGTCTTTGGGTCTTTTGCCCATGGATTCTTTTAGAAAATCTAACTGATCAATGGTTAGATTGTATTGTTTCTCAGGGCTGAATTCTTCAGGATAGATGATGCGTTTCAAGCTTTGGTGCAAATCATAAATGGAAACATAGTTCTTTTCTGAAAAATCAAATGGCTCATGGATCGTACTATCTCCTTTAGCATACGCTTTTCCTTTTTTCGTAGAAGAAATAGTGGGGTAGGAGTCAATGTTAGAGTACTTGGCATTT
>JAHDGW010000374.1 GCA_020631635.1 Saprospiraceae bacterium | reverse complement strand
TGATTACATCATTGGTAGAATTCAATAAATCTAATGATCTTGACCAGATCAATTCTCCTAAAGTATCTACCCGCATGACAAAGCCATGGTCTCTAGCGTTATTCAAACTATCTGATACTGTTCCTGTAATCATATAGGATGAATCTATCAGTTGGTCTATAGAAGCAATATTCAGTCGACTTGCTTCATTTCCTTCAAATTTATATTCTCGGCTAAACAAGGGTAGTCCTAAGGTATCAAACTGGGTAATCCATACGAGACTTGTATCAGCATGTATTTGACCTACACCTGTGGTGTTTTCATAACTATTGGTAGTCATGCTTCCCCATTCTTCATTATAGGCTTCTTGATCTTCAGTATAATTAAATGCTCGTGCCCATTTTTGATCACCAAGGTTGTCAACACAACTTAGATAAGCATTGGTCATCAATGTATCGTAGGAGCTAGTCATATGCAGATTTGTACTATCATTTACTGATAGCGCAGTCGTAGTATAGTTGAGATCGGCAAGTAGCGAATCTGTTGCTTCGATTCCATATCTATTTACCCAATTGATGTTTCCTCCATTTGGATCTATGTTGACTAATACTTTATTTCTGCTGAGGGTATCGAGATCAACAGAAAATAACAAACTACCATCTTCTAGTCGGTCGAGACCTCCTACATTGACGATTCTCAGAGAATCACCAAAAATAAGGTCGTAAGAGGTGCGGAGCCCTCCTTTTACCTCAAGGTTAGTAATATTGACAATGTATGTATAATTTAATTCTGCGGTATCTCTCACGGTAGATAAAATAAAAAAACCGCCACCATGAGGCACAGTTTCTTCCATGTAGATTTGCTTCTCTAGTATGGGGTATACTCGTTCGTATTGAAACTGGGCATTACCAGAAAGCGAAAACAGAATCATGAGGATAAGGCTTACTATTAATCTCATATTAGCTTGTTATACTTCAAAAATATGAAGCTATTTCTTTATCAGAGCATTTTGCTTCATGCAAAATACGTCAATCAAGACAATTAAAGGTGAAACTTCTAGGGACTATTATAGGATTACCTGTTTTTTAAGCTTTTAGCCCGATAATTATGGATATTTATCTCCATCTCAGGCTTCATTTTTTTTCAATGACTATTTTCAGCCGTGTTTCTTTGGGGATAATTTTATTGCATAACGCATCAACCGAAGCCCACCATGAGAATGGTAAATATTTTAATATTACGTGGGTTCGCATTTTGGTGAGATATTTATTACTAAATTTTTCAAATGAGTACTTCGCTTGATCAGAAATTAAGTTTTTGATATTTTCCTCATTGAAAGAATGAAGATGAGCATGATGAGGCGTCTTTTTGTTGCAATGTATACAGAGACTGTGTTGCCTTTGCTCATTGTAGGGAGTGGTGATGATTAGCTTTCCTTTTGGCTTCAGTATTTTCAGTAAATGACTAACAAAAGACTTAGGGTCGGGTACATGCTCCATGATTTCTGAGGCCACTATGGTATCAAAAGCATCATCGACAAAAGGCATATCATATACATCAGTAATCATACCGAGGTGATTATCTACGGCATAAGTTTCGCTAGCTACGGTGGGGTTTTTGTTGCTGACATCCATAGAGACTATATTCATATTGCTTTCTATCAATGTACCCGCTAGCCAGGCTCCTCCACACCCTACGTCGAGAATGTATTTGCTCTTAGGGTCAATAGATCGGAGTATGGATTGATGTAATCTATGGTTTTCGTGCTGTGTAGCGCCATCAAGGGGTCCTTCAAAATAATCGAATGCTTGAGCATCTTCCTCGTAGTGTTTTACATGATGTTGAGCACGTCTTTCATCCGATAGATACTCATAGAGTGTACCAGTACTCTCTTTAATATGAATGGCCTTCAATACTTGGGGATCAAGAATTGAAAGCCATTGACTTGCAATATGCTGCATTTATGTTGTTTTGAGATGACTTATACGTCATACATTTGGTCAATCTCAGCTTTATGCTTTTCTCTGATGACTCTTCTCTTAAGCTTCATTGTTGGGGTAAGTTCACCTTCAGAGCCATCAGCTTTTACAGGTTCCCATGTAGTATTGAGCAAAGTGAATTTCTTGATCTGTTCGATATGGCTAAACTTTGGATTGAAGGCATCTATGCATTCTTGATATTTAGCAATAACTTTTGGCTCTTTGATGGCTTGTTCTAACGAGCTGTATTCAATACATTCGCCCTCACAAAAGTCTCTTAGCGCTTCTGGAGCGGGTACTATCAGGGCTGAAACAAATTTCTTCTTTTCTCCTACCACCATCATTTGTTCTATAAGGAAGTCTTCTTTAAACTTATTTTCTATGGGAGATGGTGCCACATATTTTCCACCTGATGTTTTGAGCAATTCTTTCTTTCGATCGGTAATTTTGAGATACTTCTTACCGTTAGGTCCATCAAGCATTTTGCCAATATCCCCAGTTTTAAACCAACGTTTACCATCTATTTCTTTAAATACTTCAGCTGTTTTTTCGGGTTGTTTATA
>JAHDGW010000373.1 GCA_020631635.1 Saprospiraceae bacterium | reverse complement strand
GACTACTTCAGTTTTATTAGTGATGATCCCATGGTACGAGTGGCTGTTATTGCCATTGCTTTAGGCATATTTTCCGCTATATATAGCTACCTAGGCGGCCTTAATGCGGTTGTAAAAACAGATATCATTCAATTTACGATATTGACAGCAGGTGGTTTGGTTGTTCTGTTTATGAGTATATATCATCTTGGAGGGTGGGGGCAACTATATGAAAAAACACCTGAGCTGATGCATATGCATTTGCCAGCAGATCATCCTAAGCTACCATGGACTTTAATCTTTGGATTATTTCTTTTGAATATCAACTATTGGTGTGGTAATCAAAGCGTAGTGCAACGTTCGCTTGCTGCTCGTAGCCTTCGTCATGCTCAAGTAGGTCTATTAGTCGGAGGATTGATGAAAATATTAATGGCGGCAATTATCATTATTCCAGGTATAGCACTTGCAGGCATACTAGGAGATAATGGATTGCAAGATCCTGACCAAACCTTCCCATACCTTGTTCAAAACTACCTTCCTGTAGGTCTTCGCGGGCTGATTATATGCGCATTATTTGCCTCATTAATGAGTACGATTGATAGTACTTTCAATTCACTATCGACCTTATTTTCTATCGATATTTATCAGAAATATATAAATCCCACTGCTACAGATCTTGAGATAGTAAAAGTGGGTCGAAATACTATTTTGGTCACCTTGCTGACCGGCGCAAGTATGGCGATTTACTTGATATATGAAAAGCTAGGAAATCCAGAGCAAGCGTTTACGCATTATCTAAATGAACTTAGATATTATATCAATTGTGGAATTGTATTACTGTTATGCACGGTAGCGTTTATCAAGCTGCCCAATCGAGTGATCACATTGATATTATTCTTATGCTCAGCTATCGTGTATGCCTCACTAAAATATGTTTTCCCAGATATGAACTATTTCGTGAGAGCTGGATGGGTGATAAGTGTTCTTTTTCTATTAAATGCATCGGCCACTGGCTTACTTAATAGACAATTGCCTTTCAAAATTGAATGGAAGATAAGTCATCGGAATGTGATGATATTCGCCTTTGTGGAGATATCATTGATGGTGCTTATTCACCTGTTATTTCATTGATCCATGAGACGTTTTCTAGTTCAATTTCGTTTAGCTTAAGTTATGACGAGAATATTTTCTTGCATTTTATGTCTTATTGCTTTTTTGATCAATGCTGAGGGTCAATGCATTTGCGATCTTTCTGGCAAGTATAATATCATTACAATACCTAAGATAACAGAAACATTGGCCTGGGGTGATGAATGCGATAACAACTGGGAGGGTCAAATAAGAATTGAAGAAAGCAACGGGGAGATTTTATTTTATACTCAATATGATGATCAAAATGAGTTTTTAGATATGTCTATGGGTATGTATTATGCCTGTTACGGCAGTAATTCTCAAGATTTGATGCCAAACGGAAACTTACATTTAGCTAGAACCGATGATTGTAGTAGTCTTATGTATCAAGGAAGCAATCAATGGGGAGAACTTCATACCCTTAATCGATTTGAAGTAAAAAATGATACTTTATTCTTAGAAGCCATCAATGATTATGGCGAAGGATGGGTAAGCAAAATATCAAGTATTGATATAGATATTCCATTAAAGATTATTTGTTTTGATGACGAGGATGAGGACGGTTTTACCGCCGATGTAGATTGCAATGATCTAGATGAAAACATCAACCCTCAAGCTATAGAGATACCTAATAATGATATCGACGAAAATTGTGATGGAGAGATGCTTTTTACACAATTTGATATAGATTCACTCGATGATATTATACTATACCCCAATCCTACTGAAGGTTTACTACAATCGAATATTTTGAATGTGAATGAATTTGTATTTGATTTATTCAATGAAAAAAGTCAGGTAGTTTACATGTCTGATAAGGCTTCACCAGATCTGAGTAATCAAAGTAATGGGGTCTATTTTATTAAAATTAGCTATAAGTCAAAGGACCCCTTTAAGGTGTTTAAGGTGATAAAAATATAGTTGGTTATTGTTGCATTATCATGGTTATGTCATATCCAATGATTCAAGATCTGAGCAAAAACAATATAATATATAATTGTTCTACTTTTGCAACTACAAGCTTATGGCAGAAAAAGAAGAACAAAAAAAGAAAATCACCAAAGAGGGACTGCAAAGTGCCCTTCAGGTATTTCGTTATATGAAGCCTAATATGGGCTATTTTGTGATAGGCATGCTAAGTCTTGTTCTTGGTAGTGTAGCCTTCATGATATTTCCTGAGGCGGCAGGTGATATGACTAATATTGCGGCAGGAAAAGCTCCTAAAACATTTCAATTTACGATCAATCAATTTGGTTTATTATTTCTGGCAGTGCTCGTTTTACAAGGTGTATTGAGCTATGTACGTACCGTATGCTTTGCCATAGTATCAGAAAATGGGATGGCGGGTCTCAGAACCGATCTTTATAATAAGCTTTTGACACAACGGGTGACCTTCTTTGAAGAGACTCGG
>JAHDGW010000372.1 GCA_020631635.1 Saprospiraceae bacterium | reverse complement strand
CCAAATATGAGTGCCACAACTGCTACTACAGCTGAGAAAATATAGCTTTTGATCTGTACCGCTAGTTGTGACTTTTGTAGACCCTGCTCGAGTAGATATCCATACAGAAAGAATAGACCAAAGTATGCTACATAAGTAAATCGATCAGCCAAAAATCCTTGACCTGCGCCGAGTATCTGTAGAAGGAAAACAACATTAACACTAAAAAATAATACACCGAATACGGCATGCCTCCAATGAAGTTTCCACATTTTCCAAAGTCCCCATAGCGTTATGAAAAATATGGCAATACTCGGATAGAAGTATGCCGGCATTATTTTAGGGTAAGGGTAGAGTGGTACCATTCTAAAAGGAATGATCGATTTGACCAAGTAGATTAGATATGACCATGAGCCTATAAATGGGCGCTGCCAAAGATCATAGGTGACATTGCTTTCTAAAGATCCCTGACCTTTAAGCATAACGATACCGAGAATACCGAAACCCAATGACATCCCGAAAAACATCCATTTAGTGACGATTTGTTTGATTGAAAACTCTTTATCTATCAGGTAATCAATACAAATCATGCTTAATGGTAGCGCTACGGCTTGTATCTTAGAAAATAAGGAAAGCGCAAATAATATTATGATTCCGATTAAGCGCTTGGTCGTGTAACCTTCTGTTTTTTGCTTTATGTATAAGTACATCGCTCCAAAATAAAAACTTGCAAAAAGTACATCTTTTCGTTCTGTGACCCATGCCACAGATTCTACACGTAGTGGGTGTATGGCAAACAATAGAGTGGCAAATACACTGCCTCGCCATCCTAACCCAAGTAAAAGGCATAGCTTAAATACTAATAAAACACAAATTAAATGCAGTATCAAGTTATCTAAATGCCAGTAAAACGGGTTGTCTAGTCCAAAGAGCTTATTTTCTATCAAAAAAGTCCATATCGTCAGTGGATTATAATTGCCTATGACATCAGAAGTGAATATTTCTTTCGTATTTGACCAGAAGTTCTCATCATTAAGCGTCGTAATATTATCATTTTCATAAAAATTACGATCATCATCCCAATTGACAAATTCGTTTTGAAGACTTGGAAAAAATACCACCGCAGTAAAGGCTAATATTGCCAAGGTTGTAGGCCAATGATTATTATTCTTTACGGGCTTATGGGGCTTTAAGTTTTGCTTACGATCTAGCTTTTGCTGTTTTTTTAGCTGCTTTTTAGTCAGTTTTTTTGCCATGTTCCTTATTCTCTGCTGAGTCTAAGATAATCAAATATAAATTTTTATAATATAAATGAATCAAGCAACTGCTTCAGGCTTTCTTCGGATGATGATTGACTCTGATGGATTTTGCCAGAATAATGCTTTTTTAGTTCATTGGTAGTACTGTTTCCAATGGATAAAACGATGGCATCAGCGGGTAACTGTTGATGTGTAAAGAATGCCAATGTGTTTCTGGGGCTAGTAAAAATGTAATAGCTGCAAGCAGGTATAGGAGCGTCTAAAAATCTTGTATTATCATAGACAATGCACTGCATGACTTGGTCTGTAGGCAATGAAGATTGAAATCTCTCAAAGGAGTGCTTACCTTGCACAAAGCAAATAGGGTCTTTACCAACGATATCTTGGATAGAATCACTCGGTTTGCCCATAGAATATTGTATAATATGTTGTACGGGAACACCAGTCTGAGTTTCAAAATATTCAGCTGTTTTTTGCCCTATGCATATAGTTTTAAAGGCCTGAATCTCAATGGTGTCATCGAGTTGGGAAATGAAGTAGTCGATAGATTTTTTGGAATAGAAAAATAACCATTGACAGCTTTTAACTAATTGAAGATCAAATGGAATAGAGGTGTACTCAATAAGATAGCGATCAATGAATTGGACATCTGACATGCTATTAAAAATAGAATCAGAGGCCAGTGATCTTGATATGAAAACCTTAGTCTTCATCAAATAAATCTTCCAACTGATTGTATTTCTTTAGAGCTATAAAACATCTTGTAGCGGCTATTACATCAGCTCGTGCATTATTGGCTGGGCTATATTGTTTGTTAAATATCTTAGCATGTAGTTCATTGAGAGTAGGCCATTTGTAACCTCCAGTCTTACTCGGGATTTTACAAAACCAAGTACTCTCCTGCATCAGGCAATAGCTATTAGCATAGGCCAATTTATTTTTCATCTTTTTTCTTACAAATTCGGCACCGGCAATACTCTCGTTACCTTTTAGATTATGAGCAAATACATGCGTTGCTTTTTCTAGGGCTTCTGAAAAAAGCGTAAGTACTTCGACTAGATCCTTGGTTTTTTTCTCAATATCTTCTTCATCTATTTTTGCAAATTTTGTGACCGCTCCTGATAGAGAAATACCTTCAGGATCAATGATGTAGTCATGATCCTCCATGGGTTTCAGCTCATCGTTAAGCAATATCCAACTGAGGTGAACCATTCTCGGCCACGCATGAGTCTCTGTCGTAAGCGCTTTATAGCTTTTAGGTTTACGAGCTGGAGTGGCATCAAA
>JAHDGW010000019.1 GCA_020631635.1 Saprospiraceae bacterium | reverse complement strand
TACTACTTTGAAAACCTATATCCCGGTGACTATTATGTAGAATTCATTGCTCCGGCAGGTATGGATCTGACAGATGCCAACCAAGGCATCAACGACGGATTAGATAGTGATGTAGATAATAGTAATGGTTCTGGTACTACAACGATCACGACGTTAGTTGCTGGTGAAAATGATCTAGATTGGGATGCAGGATACTACTTCTGTGTACCGATTGGAGAGCAAGTTTGGTATGATATTAATGAAAACGACCTTTGGGATTCAGAAGAAAATGGTATCAATGGATTGGTTGTGAATCTCTGGAGAGAAGGTATCAATGGATCGTTTAGCATCTACGCCACAGAATATTCAGCACATAAGCCAGGTACACCATCTGATGATGGGTACTACAAGTTCTGTGCTCCTCCGGGCACGTATTATATCGAAGTAGTTCTTCCGCCTCAAGGCTTAGTGCCTGCCGTAGCTAATGTAGGAAATGATGAATCAGTAGATAGTGACATAACTAATGCCAATGGTATCGGTACTACGGATCAATTCAGCGTATCTAGTGGTGATGTGAAATGTGATTTAGGTCATGGATACTATCCTATGGCACAACTTGGGGATAGAGCTTGGAATGATGTAGATGAAGATGGATTACAAGATAGTAATGAGCAACCTCTTGCTGGTGTCAAAGTTAAGGCTTTCAATATGCTAGGAGTTCAAGTAGGAGAGACCAAAACGACAGATGGTCAAGGGCGATATATGATGGATTATCTCGGAAAAGATAGTTACTTCCTTGAGTTTACACCACCACCTGGTTATATCCTGACACAAGCCAATGCGGGTGATGATCTTATGGATAGTGATGCCGATGGATCATATGGTGTACGGACAACCGCTGCTTATACATTATCCCCGGGTGATTCTATACCAAATGTGGATGTTGGATTTGTCTATAATCCTGTGCTTCCGATAGAATGGAGGTCGATTACTGCGAATAATATAGGAGAATACAATCAAGTAGATTGGACTACACTCAGTGAATTAAATGCAGATAGATTCATATTAGAAAGAAGGTATGAGGACGAAGAATCTTTTGACCCTATAGGCGAGCTTGCAGCGAAAGGTAGCTCCAGTATGGGTGCTGATTATCAATATCTAGATTATGATTTACAGAAATTTGGTCTTTATTATTACAGAGTACTTCAGCAGGATAAAAATGGTCAGTCATCATATAGTGATGTCGTAAGCGCCGACTATCAAAAAGCCTTAGAGACTCAAGTTGATGTATATCCTAACCCTACAGTAGAGAGATTTAATGTAGACCTTAGTCTTTCAGAGTCCTCTAATGTAAGTATCAAAATATTCGATGCCACAGGTAAATACATCAAAACAGTCATGAATGATCAACCTAAAGAAATCGGTCACCATGTGCTAGAAGTAGATATCTCAGATCTTTTGAATGGAGTTTACAATATCAAAATCTCAATAAATGATAGTGTAATCGACAAAAGACTCATCGTGCTAAAAAATTAGGAAAAGTATAAAAGGAGTTGAATATTTTTGACTCCTTTTATTTTTCTAAACTTGAATTCAGCAAATGAATCAAATAGGATTGATATAAAAAATAATCATATACAAAAATCTAATATGTTTCGAATTTTCAGTATGTTGCTGGTAAAGCAATTACAATGAATAATTTGAGACCTTCTTTACTAATCGTTCTGCTGAGTATGTTCTCTTTATCCTCTTACGCATACCAAGGAGGAATGATCGAAATCTGCAATAACGGTATGGACGACGACGGCGATAGCCTTGCAGATTGCGACGATGATGATTGCTTTAATTTAAATTCTAATGTTTGCATCCCTTGCCTTGGTGACGGTATAAGCTTTGCAGATATTATTATTGAATATACTCCTAATTGTGAAAATGATCTAGTATCAAATTTTAGTGATCCTACGGAGGCTCTAGGGATGCCCAACTATATTTCTAATCCATCCAATACTGGTACAGGTGCTGTATCGCTTGGTCATGGTGGCTCTATGATTGTAGAATTTTCAGATAACCTTCTAACTAATTCTGGTACTATTGATCCTGACTTTTGGGTGTTTGAGATTGGGCCTGCAGTAGAGGCATGTTTTCTAGAGATTCGAGCACAGAATGTTTTCACAGTAGAGGCATTAGAAAATCAAGGGCTAGTAGATACTGATGGAGATGGGTTTTACCCGATTGGAGGAATAGGAGGATCAACCTCTTTTGTTGATCTTGATGCAATCATCCCCGGTTTTCCGCAAGGACAACTAATTTTTGATACGATTAAGATTATTGATGATATCAACGATAATGGAGGAAATTGTGCAGGAACTGCGGGAGCTGATATAGATGCGGTATGTGCATTGAGTTCCATTAATAATTTACCCGAAATCTGCAACAACGGTATCGACGACGATGGCGACGGTTTAACGGACTGTGAAGATGATGACTGTTTTGTTTTCAATGCGGAAGTATGTATCCCTTGCCTTGGTGATGGGATAAGCTTTGCAGATGAGGTCATTGACTATAGCCCTACCTGTGAAGATGAATTAGCTGTTTTTGCCAATGATCCCATAGAAGCTTTGGGAGAGACCAACTATGTACAACCATTGCCTGGAGAGACTTGGGGTAGAAACTTTGTAAGTCTAGGTTATGGTGGTAATATGACACTTGGATTTACTGATAACCTATTGATCAATTCAGGTGATACACAATCTGACCTTTGGGTATTTGAAGTAGGTATCAAAATAGAACCCATGGCAATCAATCTACGCCCAGCAAATACCGAGACAAAAAATTTGATCAGTAATGCGGGAATTATGGATCAAGATAATGACGGATTTTATGAGTTTGGGTCAATAGGTGGAGCCACTTCATCGTTAGATATTGATGCAATGCTACCTATGCTTTCGTTTGATGCCGTACAGTTTGATGCGGTCCAAATCATTGATCTTAATCCAAATGGATTTTGCTTCCAGTCAGCAGGTGCTGATATTGACGCTATTTGCGCATTGAGCTCTAGACCAGCCGAGATATGCGATAATGGTATAGATGATGATGGTGATGGTGACATTGATTGCGACGATAGCGATATAGCCATGGATTGTTGTTGCGTAGACCCTGTTGCGGTGGAATTACCTCCGGAAGTATCCATATGTGCAGGAGAATCATACGAAATTATACTTAATGATAGCTTCCAATCATATATTTGGTCTACAGGTGAGACCACAGCAACAATTACCGTCAATAGTAGTGATAACTACGCGGTCACAGTCCTAGATGAGTGTGATAATGAATCAAATGCCGAAATTTTTATCGATGTCAATCCAAATGGAGTTTTCCCAATTACGGCAAATATCTGTGAGGGAGAGATTTATGTATTTGGAAATGAAGAATTATCAGTGGCAGGCAGCTATACGCAGACCTATATAGCAGCCAGCGGATGTGATAGTGTAGTAGTCTTAGACTTGAGTGTATTACCTGAGGAGGAGGTAATTATACAAGAAAGTATATGTGAGGGAAGCTTTATTACGATCAATGGCATATCATATGATGAATCGGGTGAATATCAGCAGCTTCTTACGACTACTGCGGGTTGTGATAGTATATTATCGATTTCTATAGAATCATTCCCCGCATATTTTGTGGAGCAAAATTTTACCATTATAGAAGGTCAGTCGATCGTGGTCAATGGTCAAGAGTACGATTCAATAGGTGTATTTGTACAAAACTATACCACTACGCAAGGTTGTGATAGTATTATTGCTATTCAGATCAATCAATCAGAAGAAATGATTCATTATAGTCTAGATGATTGTTTTTCATATGTCAATGACGGAGCTGATGTGTACGATGAGTTCGTTCCGGCTTATCCTGAAGAATTGGTATGCGATGGTATCAGCGGATCTATCATGTATAGAGTGAATCCCATGGTCAATAAGCACTCTTGTACTCCCGGAGTTGACGGGAGCAAGGCTATATGCGTATCCTCAGTAGATGCTTGCGAATACATTGTTGCTGACGATAAGTCTATCAATATCGATTTATCATTGACAGAGGGGATTATCAAACCTAGAGCACTGACCAACATAAGTTTCTATGAAAAAGCACCACTCATGTTCGATTGGATAGATGGTGCATCAGGCCCCAATAATTTCCCTACGAGATATGGAATGAGGATTTTATTGGATGGGAATGAAGTTTACCGAGTAGAGGATGTACCTACTTCACCTGACTGGACGTTTCAAATTTATGACTTGCAGGAGGCTGATATCATCGTCACTGGTGATAATAAGATAAATATCCAATTACTGGCTTATTGTACAATCGATAACGGATCAGAAGTCAACGCTTGGGATGTGGATGAAATTAAGATTTACGGTAGATGTTTGCCAGAAGCCAATTCTGATACTAGAATTGTTGCAGGATCAGTACTTGCAATTGATGACCTTAACCTGCCAGCATTTAAAGTACAACTACAAACAGACGATTACACGTTTGAAAAATATACTAATGATACTGACTTTTATGCCTTTCCGTCTATGATTGCTAGTAGTGATATCACTATTACTGCTCAGAGCAATCAAGAGGTGATGAGGGGGGTGACTACATTAGATTTACTCCATATTCAAAAGCATATCTTGGGTATAAATACATTCAATAGTAATGAAAAACTTATTGCTGCTGATATTAATAATTCCGGTAGTATTTCTGCTCTAGATGTGTTAGAGTTACGAAAGATCATTCTTGGTATCAATGACCAGTTTCCAGATGATAGATCGTGGGTGGGTATCCATCCCAGTACAGCACTTGGACCAGAAAATTGCGAAAATATAATGATAGAAGCATCTATAGAACATTCACTGTCCAATAATTTTATGGCAGTAAAAATAGGCGATGTAGATCAAAGTTATCAGCTGTATAATGATGATCATCTTACTTCCAGATCAGAACAAAACGCCATATTGCATGCGACCTTTGATGAAACGACAGAGGATAAAGTAATTAGTTTTTTCTTAGAGCAAGATATGTTTGTAGAAGGAGTACAATTATCCTTAGAGCTCGGAGATATGTCAAAAGATATTATACACGTGACAAGTGGAGCAATGCTTCTTAGCGATGATGATTACCATATATCAAAAAAGGGTAATTTAATCATTAGTAAAGTCTATGATGATGCTCATGCCTTTGGTGAAGAAGCACTATTTCAAGTACATATGACGAAAGATGTCTTTCGATCAAACGCTATATCCCTCAGTGCAGAATTTAGACATGAGTTGTATGCAGCCAATACCTTAGAGACCATTTCATTATCTTTAGAATCGCCAACAGATCATGCATTAGAGTCTGACACTATCGAAGACTATGCAATTTTCCCTAACCCAAGTACAGGAGTCATAAGTATTGAGGGACTGGATGATAAGGCCATAGAAAGCATACATGTAACTGATATTCAGGGTAGAGTAATTTTACAAAAGAGAAATATCGCAAATGACCAGAATACCCTAGATCTAAGTACGTTTGATCGAGGAGTATATTTCATATCGATAGAGAATGGGCAAAAAGTCCATACGAAGAGAGTTGTACTTTTAAAATAAGGTATAGATTAAAATTAAAGCCTGAATGATCTATCTAAGGTCATTCAGGCTTTATTACTTTAGGATACTCCACAAGAGCTCAGGTTATTTTCAATTGGATTTAGCTCATTTCAGATATTTTATAGAATAATAATTTAACGTGAATAATGGTTAAGGATTATATACAATCGAAGATTGTAATTTATTCTTTTTCAACAGAATATATCAAACTAATCCGTTTAAAAACTGTGAAACCTTGGAGCAGTTTTAGGATTAATTTGATGGTTTGCACTCTCCGAGTGCAAAATTCCTTTGAAAAAGCGTCTTTTCTTTTGTTTCGTTTTCTTTGGACGAGCAAAGAAAATGAAATGATGATTAATAAGTGCTTGTATTTCAGATAGATATCACTAAATGATAATTTGAAAACTAGTTTACTTAAGCATTATTCACGTTAATCAATAGTTCTTAGTACTTAGCTGATTTACCCGTATTGCTAGTCTTGAGTATAAAACTTCTCAGGTCATTATTAGCAGTTTCTAGATCTTCTCTACGGAGATACATCATATGCCCACTTCTATATCCTTTAAAGCTCAATCTATCTTTGAGTTGCCCACTAGGATCTATTTGCCACATAGTATATTTAGCGTTGAAGTACGTGGTAGCACCATCATAGTATCCCGACTGAAACATTACGTTGAGATATGGATTTTCTACCATGGCTTGGCGTAGATTGTCTCGTGTATTATCATTACGTCGATCCCATGGATGCACAGGCCCAAACATATTGTATTTCACATCTGTTTTGAAGTTTAGCTCCTCACGGATATAATAGTTGATCGCAGGAGTAAACGAATGCAGCCACGACTTGAGCTCAGAGTTGTAGTCAGGCTTAGCTCCTGCAACTTTCTTATCCATGCCGAGATATCTCGAATCCAATCGACCTATGGTCTTTTGATCACGATCTCGTAATAGTTCTTTCCAAAAATAACTGGTAGGCATATCGAGATTATGATTTAAAAATTCTTGAGCATCTACCCCAGTAAAGTAGGACATTTTATCGGCAATTTGTGCTCGTTCTTCGCTCTTGATAAAACCTCCCTTGGCTAATGCTGGCATCAGTTTATTGATGGCATAGTCTTCCACTTCTGGTAGCATTTCAAGTAGATCCTTAGATTGAAGATCCTGAGGTAGCATGTTATGATACCATGCCGCCGCGGCCATGTAAGGAAGGTTGAGAGCTGAGCTTAGAGCATTGTCAGCATCATATGATTTATAGTCAGCAGGTGATACAAGTATGACCCCATTGAGATACATCCATTGACGATCTTGTAGCTCGAGGGCAAGGCCTGAGACACGAGTTCCGCCATAGCTTTCACCGATGAGATATTTCGGGCTAAGCCATCTATTATTTCTTGTTACCCATGTATTGAGCCATTCTGCCAGATATTTGATATCTGCATTGATCCCAAAAAATTGATCACGATCTACTTTTTCATCTTCTTTGGTAATTGTTCTAGAGTAGCCTGTATTCACTGGATTTACGAAGACAATATCAGCCACATCCAAAATAGAGTAGGGGTTTTCTTGCACTCCATAAGGTTGCACTGGATAACCTTCTTTATCGATTTTGAGCACTTTTGGCCCAGTATAAGCGACATGCATCCATACGGAAGCCGAGCCAGGACCACCATTAAATGAGATTACCAGAGGACGCTTTCCATGATCTGCAACATTCTTCCTTTGATAATAAGTATAAAACAAAGTTGCTATTGGATCTCCTTTATCATTCCAAAGAGGCTGCATTCCTGTTGTTGCAGAGTAGCTAAGTGATTTACCATTAATGGTAGTTTGATGGTTTGTGACAACTGTTGTGTCGGATGGGATCATATTTTTTTGACCATATCCTAAGAGGCCGATTGCTAATAAAACGAATAGTGTTATTACTCTCATGAAGTTCATTTTTGGAAAAATAATCATTTTCATACTTAATATAAAATCTAGAGCTTTAGCTATATCATAGTGCATGTTGTGCTTACATCAGTTGGGGTATATCAGGTATAATTTTAATTCAATTTTTATAATGCGATCAATTAGCGTATGGTGTAGGCCATTCTTTTCATTACTTTTACATCAATTCTTGTAGAAAAGACCAATAAAATGTCAAAAATGAATGCCGCCATTACCGGAGTTGCAGCCTATGTTCCAGAGACTACACTTACCAATGCAGACCTCGAAAAAATGGTCGACACCAATGATGAGTGGATCACATCGAGAACGGGGATTAAGAAGAGACATATCCTTAAAGAGGAGGGCAAAGCCACCTCTGATATGGGAGCAGAAGCGGTGAAAGAACTTCTGAAAAAAACGGGAACCAAAGCCGAAGAAATTGATCTAATCATATGCGCTACGGTTACAGCAGATATGACATTTCCTGATACTGCCAATACCATAAGTTATAAAGTGGGTATGAAAAATGCATATGGTTTTGACCTAAGTGCAGCTTGTTCAGGATTCCTATTTGCGCTCACCACAGGTGCAAAATTTATAGAAACGGGCACCCATAAAAAAGTAATAATTGTAGGAGCAGACATGATGTCATCCATTGTAGATTATACTGATCGTACGACTTGTGTGATTTTTGGTGATGCGGCAGGAGCAGTCTTATTAGAGCCAGATATGGATAGTCAAGGAGTCATAGATTCTGTATTAAAGGCAGACGGTGTTGGTGGTAAATATTTAAACAGAAAAGGTGGAGGTTCCTTGAATCCCATCTCCCAAGATGTAGTTGATAATCGGATGCAATACCTTTTTCAAGATGGTAGACCAGTATTTAAAGCAGCTGTAAATGGGATGACTACTGCTGTGAAGGAAGTGATGAATCGTAATGGACTAGAGCCTTCTGATATCAATTGGATGGTGCCACATCAGGCCAATATGAGGATTATCAATGCCGTAGCGGATTTCATGGATTTCCCAAGAGAGCGGGTAATGAAGAATATACAAGAATATGGAAATACCACAGCAGCAACACTTCCGCTATGCTTACGTGATTATGAGGACCAACTTAAAAAAGGTGATAATCTAATCCTTACTGCTTTTGGTGGAGGCTTCACTTGGGGAGCTACATTTTTAAAATGGGCGTATTAATAAATCTTTTCATCCCTTGTGACTGTTAATGAATTAAATATCTTTGTCTGACTAACTAATCTATAGCTAATGGCTACTACCTCTGATATTAGAAATGGGCTTTGCCTAGAATATAATCACGACATATTTACTGTTGTTGAATTTCTCCATGTAAAACCTGGTAAAGGTCCTGCTTTCGTAAGAACGAAAATGAAGAGCCTCACTAATGGTAAAATATTAGATAATACCTTTCCGGCCGGGCATAAGATAAGTACGGTTAGAGTAGAGCGTAGAAAGTATCAATACCTCTATAACGACGATATGGGCTACCATTTCATGGAAAATGAGACGTATGAGCAGGTAGCTATCGAGAAAAAAATGTTAGATAAGCCGGAGTTACTCAAAGAAGGTATGGCTATTGAGATACTCTTCCATGCCGAAAAAGAAATACCTCTGACGATAGATATGCCTCAATATGAGACCTATGAAATAACCTATACAGAACCAGGCCAGAAAGGAAATACAGCTACCAATGCTAGCAAACCTGCTACCATAGAAACAGGTGCTGAAATTAAAGTTCCTCTTTTTATCAATGAAGGTGATAAAATCAAAGTAGACACCAGATCTTCTAGTTACGTTGAACGTGTAAAATAACTATCCAATGAATTACAAAGAAATACAAGACCTCATTAAGCTCGTAAACAAGACTGACCTTACTGAACTTAAAGTAAAAGATGGGGAGTTTGAGATATCAATAAGAACAAAAAAGTTCTCTAAGCATGTTGCACCACAAATGGTGAGCGCTGCGCCTATGTTATCCATGCAAAGTGCTCCAGTCCCTGCCGCTCCCGAGGCTGCACCAGCAGCACCAGTTGCCAAAGAGAGTAAAGCTGATGCACCAGCAGATACTGCCAATCTATTGGAGGTGAAATCGCCAATCGTGGGAACATTCTATAGAAGTTCTTCTCCTGATAAGCCGGCCTTCGTCAAAGTAGGAGACACCATAGCTAAAGGCGATGTAGTTTGTATAGTAGAGGCTATGAAGCTTTTCAACGAGATAGAATCTGAGGTATCAGGTACTATAGTGAAAGTATGCATAGAAGATGCCTCTCCAGTGGAGTATGATCAAGTATTGTTTTTAGTAGAGCCATCATAAGTGCTGCTTTTTTTCATTTTCGAGCCTTCAACACGATATACTTATGTTCAATAAGATTCTTATAGCCAATAGGGGAGAGATCGCTTTACGTGTCATTCGTACATGCAAAGAGATGGGAATTAAAACAGTAGCCGTATATTCTACTGCAGATAGAGACAGCCTACATGTACGATTTGCCGATGAAGCAGTCTGTATAGGTCCACCATCTAGTACTGACTCATACCTTAGTATCCCGAAAATAATGGCCGCAGTAGAAATTACCAATGCTGACGCTATACATCCAGGATATGGATTCTTATCAGAAAATGCAGGTTTTGCAGAAGTATGTGCAGAATATGGCGTCAAATTTATCGGGCCATCTTCTGAAATGATTCAAAAAATGGGGGATAAAGTCACGGCCAAGGATACGATGATTAAGGCTGGTGTCCCCGTAGTACCAGGTACAGGAGGTCTTGTCAAAGATGCCAAATCTGCTATCGAAACAAGCAAAGAAATTGGATTTCCAGTTATCCTGAAAGCTACTGCAGGTGGCGGTGGTAAAGGTATGCGTATCGTATGGAAAGCTGAAGATCTTGAAGAACAACTCAATCTAGCACAAGTAGAGGCCAAAGCTTCATTCGGAAATGACGGTATATATGTTGAGAAATTTATTGAGGAGCCCCGTCATATCGAAATTCAAATTATTGGTGATCAATTTGGAAAAGTAATTCATCTATCTGAAAGAGACTGCTCGATACAAAGAAGACACCAAAAGTTAGTAGAAGAATGTCCGTCTCCGTTTATGACAGATGATCTACGACAGAGAATGGGGGACGCAGCTATCAAGGCTGGTGAAGCCATCAACTATGAAGGAGTGGGTACTGTAGAGTTTCTTGTTGATAAACACAGAAACTTCTACTTTATGGAGATGAATACACGTATACAAGTAGAGCACCCTGTGACCGAGGAGGTTATTGATCATGATCTTATCAAAGAACAGATCAAAGTTGCGGCAGGTATCAAGATAGATGGAGGTAATCGATTGCCCACTATGCATGCCATAGAAGTAAGAATTAATGCGGAGGATCCTCATAATGGTTTTAGACCAAGTCCTGGAAAAATCCATAGCTTTCATAGTGCCAAAGGGCATGGTGTACGAGTAGATACTCATGTATATGCTGGATACACAGTACCGCCATATTATGATAGTATGATTGCTAAACTGATCTGTAAAGCTCAGACAAGGGAAGAGTGCATAACTAAAATGCAGAGAGCATTGGATGAATTCATTATAGAAGGTATCAAAACAACTATTCCCTTTCATCAGCAACTGATGAAACATGAGGACTTCAGATCTGGCAATTTCCATACTGGATTTATGAATACCTTTAATATCGAGGATTAATCTGCAATCCATAAAGATTTTATGGCCTAATCAGCTAGCTTTGTAGTCACAATGAATAGTTTCTACAAGCTAATTTCTCAAATCAAGAATTATAAGCCACAAGTTGCCGCGGCAATACTGGCTAATATCTTTACGGCTATTTTTACTGTAGTCAGTATACCATTGATTATTCCTTTTTTTCAGATTTTATTCAATACCTCTATTGGAACCATCAATGATGTGGCGGTGGTTGATGAAGGTTTGATAGGAGAACTAAAAGATTATTTTAAAATCATTATCTCGGAGCGCGGTAGAGAATATGCACTGGTATTAATCTGCCTAGTAATTGTTATTGTCTTCTTTTTAAAAAACTGCTTTAGATACCTGGCTTTATTCTTTATGGCACCAGTCAGAAATGGTATTGTCAAGAAGCTGCGGTCAGATCTTTTTACACATTATCTCCGGCTACCTCTGCTCTATCATTCTGATGAACGCAAAGGAGATCTCATTTCAAGAATAACAGGTGACGTACAAGAAGTAGAATGGAGTATACTGAATGTGATAGAGGCGTTTTTTAAGTCCCCTTTTATCATTATAGGCAGCATAGCATTTATGATTTACATCAGTCCTTCGTTGACGGTGTTTGTTTTTATATTATTGCTATTTACGGCTTTTATTATTGGATCGATTTCTAGAGTACTCAAACGAAAATCCAAATACGTACAGGAAAATCTGGGTATGCTCAATACGGTAGTTGAAGAAAGCCTGAGTGGTCTCAAGGTGATCAAGTCATTCAATGCGGAAGAGCATCAGTTTAGTAAATTTGATCAATACAATAGCAATTATGAGAGAGGATTGACCAGCCTTTTGAGACGTAGAGATATGTCTTCTCCCATGTCAGAATTTTTAGGGATCACAGTCGTTACTATTTTGCTATGGTTTGGGTCGCGTCAAGTGTTTGATTTACAACTCAGCGCAGATACGTTTTTTGCATTTGTATTTGCATTCTACCAAGTGATTGAGCCGGCCAAAGCATTTTCTAATGCGTATTTCAATGTACAGAAAGGCTTAGCTGCTCTAGAAAGAATCAACGCAATTACGGATATACAACCAGAACAGAAGTCACTATCGGCTAAGACCAATATTTTATTTCGAGATAAGATCGAGATAAAAAACGTCTACTTTCAATACGAGAGAAATCAAACTGTAATAGAAGACTTATCTTTCACCATAAAGAAAGGAGAAGTCATAGCACTAGTTGGGGCCTCGGGTAGCGGTAAAAGTACTATAGCTAATCTCCTTCCGAGATTTTATGAGTTGTCTAGCGGGGTAATATCAATAGACGGTGTAGATATAGCAGAAATGCCATTAGATAACTTGAGAGAATTATTTGGAGTAGTAACTCAAGATACCATATTGTTTCATGAGAGTATTGAAGATAATATCCGCTTTGGTAACAATAGTTATTCTAAGTCAGACCTTATCTCCGCGTCAAAGGCAGCATACGCTCACGACTTCATTATTAATACAGAGCATGGCTATGATACGATCATCGGAGATCAGGGTTTGAAACTTAGTGGTGGTCAACGACAAAGGCTGGCGATAGCCAGAGCTATATTGAGAAATCCTGCTATCTTTATTTTAGATGAAGCGACCTCGGCATTAGATACTGAATCGGAAGAGATGGTACAAAAGGCGTTAGAAAATATAATGCAATCTAGCACAGCAATTGTAGTAGCTCATCGTTTATCTACCATACGATCTGCTGATAAAATATTTGTCTTGGATAAAGGTCGTATTATGGAGCAAGGCACTCATGAAGAGTTGCTTTCGCGTAAAGCTGCTTACTATAATCTTGTTAAAAAGCAACAATTGTAATATAAATCGTTATTTTTGAGATATATAAATATTAAATAATTTAGTCATGCGTAAATTTTACTTTCTCTTTTTGTTGATGTTTTCACTTCAAGCATATACGCAGACTACCTATACTTCGGCGAGTTTGCCCGCAATAGGAGATACATTATTTACTGGGGTGGATAATACTCCTAGCGATGTTAATATAGGGAGTCCAGGCGAGGATCAAACATGGGATTTCTCTGATATTGATATATCTTTCGTGACGGAGACGGTGCTTAGAGATGTCAATGATCTACCTGATACGAGTCGTATAGCAGGAGCAGATATGTATGTAGAGCAGCCAGGTGATGGGGGTATTTTTTATCAAATTGATGGAGGAGATATTTTTGAAATTGGTCGTACCGGACTTGACCCTATTCTTGGATTTTTACCACTTCAGATTAGATATGAAGATGAGTTAACATTCAGAAAAACACCACTTGGGTATGGTGATGACTATGATGATGAATATAGTTTTTCAGTAACCGTTTCTGGCGAGTTGATACCAGATACTTTATTGGTTGGTCTTCCGATTGTTCCAGACTCTATAAGGATCAATGTTGAAGTCGAAAACGAATATGAAATAGATGCTTGGGGGACGGTGATGATGCCTGATGGCGAATATGATGCCTTGAGGGAGCAAGTAATGACGCTTACCAATACAACTATAGAAGCACTTACTTTTTTAGGATGGTTAGAGATAGATCCGGAGCTATTGGGTGCCCTTGGAGAGTTTCTAGGAGAGCAGGAGACGGTATCTTATAGATTTTGGGCTGATGGTGTAAAAGAATCACTTGCTCAAATTAATGTCGATGAAGATGGTATTGTGACAAGAGCAGAGTTTAGATCGAGAGATATTACAAGTAACACGATAGTGGTGAAAGCTGATGTTCGAGATGTTGTATTATATCCTAATCCAAGCTTTGGAGTAGCTTTTTTCAATCTTGTAAACTTTGATGCGGGTAGCTATCGTCTAATCATCAATAATATTTTAGGAAAGACGATGTTTGAAAAATCCTACCAAGTAGGGCCCAACTCGATCATAGAAGAGCATCTTGGTTTCTTGTCAAAAGGAACTTATATCTATAGTATTTTAGATGAAAAAGGAAATAAAATAGTCACTAAACGCATTGTAATATTAAATCCATAAAGAAATTAATATGAGCTTATTTAAGAGGGCTCTTCCACTTGAGGAGTGGTACAATGTAGCTACTCATTTTGCAGGCCTTATATTCTCATTGATTGCGATCCCTTTTTTGATAATTTTATCTTCTGAAGGGCAATCAAATGGACAAATAGTGGGCGTAGTGTTCTTTTGCTTTGGATTGTTATTTATGTATTCAAGTAGTACCGCCTACCACTGGGCTATACAAGAGAGAGTCAAAAATACGCTTAAGGTACTTGATCATATTTCTATATTCATGCTCATCGGTGGCAGCTATACGGCGTTTGTGCTGACATATCTTAATACATTGCAAGGTTGGCTTTTTCTTAGTATACAATGGTCTATTATTACCTTAGGTATTTTATTCAAACTTTTCTATACTGGAAAATATGAGTGGTTATCACTGCTATTGTACTTAGTATTAGGGTGGATGGTTGTCTTTATATTTGATGAAGTCACTCATCATATGTCTAGCATGACATTATGGTTGATGATAGTAGGTGGGGCATCGTATACGATTGGCACTATCTTTTATGCCGTAAAAAAAATACCTTTCGGTCATGCGATATGGCATCTTTTTGTGATCGGCGGTACAGCGACACATTATTATTCATTGTACTCAGGTATCGCAGAGAGTTATGTCTCGATATAGTTTTTAAGTATTTCTATATACCTGATTTTATCCGTATTTATGGCTTTCATATGACTGCAATCAAATAACTCGTATTGTACCTTAACTTTGGAGGCTTGCTCATGCTCTTTCCCCATCTCTGCCGTCGTAAGCTCATCTTTTGCCCCGTATATAAGCAATAGTTTTTCAGGCCTTTGGATCAAGCTGGTGTGGGCTAGATAGTCATGTTCGTTATGGGCTGCTCTATTGAATAGTTTTATGACTTGGAGGATGTAATAGATAAGAATATTTCGCTTTTTGAAGTAAAGATCGTACTGCGTAAGAGCATTTTCGATGATCACCTTATCTGCTAAGTGGTATTGGAGAGATGCATACTTTATACAAGCTGCTGCTCCAAAAGAAATACCATGAACCGTTATCTGAGCCATGGGGATCGATGATTTGACATGTGTAGCTATGGTATGTAGGTCATAATGATAGTCGAAGTCTATAAATTCAGATTCACCAAATCCGTTGAAATCAAAGATATATACCTGATACCCGAGCTCTAGATATAGTTTAGCATGTCCGTTTTCTAAAAGAAAATCCTTGGACTCTACACGGTAAGGGTGGGCCAGTATGATGATTCTCTTAGCTATCGCGGATCCTATATATTTAGTTAAGCATTTCAGATTTCTTTCTCCAGAGATAATTTGCACCTCACCCCATGATTGCTGTGCCTTACGATTGGGTACATGGTTTTTTACTTTCTGAAACATCAATGATCTCTTCCAACTCATGACCGCAAAATACGACTTATACCATTTTATATTGTAAATGGTATTATCAGCTTAGGGCGATATGAAATGACTATCTTCCATCTGTGAATCGACAATCTGATCTTTTAAAACTAAAACCCCTTGTCTTCTGGCCGCCGCTGATACTAATGGTGACCGCAGTAGGATTTAATTTGTGGGATGTGGATGCCTTTTCAGCGGTAGCAAAAGACATCAATAACTGGATACTCCGTCATTTTGATTGGCATTTTAGTTGGTCTTCTTTTGCATTTTTACTCATTTTGCTTTTGATCTAAATAAGTCCTCTCGGTCGGTTGAAGATTGGTGGAAATCAAGCCAAACCTATACTGACTAAATGGAAGTGGTTTGCGATAAGTATATGCACCACCATAGCGACGGGTATTTTGTTTTGGGGTACAGCAGAGCCCATTCTACATATGTACAACCCCGGGGGTGATCCTATAGATAATCCTACATCGGCATCGGCTGTATTTTCATTGTCCACCATGTTTATGCATTGGACGTTGACACCATATGCAATCTATTGTATAGCAGCGATTGTTTTTGCCATAGGTTATTATAATCATAGGCAAAGCTTTAGTTTAGCCACTCTCCTGTATCCTATCACCAAAAAACCCTTACCACCGATAGTAGCTCAGCTAATAGATGCTATATGCTTATTTAGCTTAGTGGCCGGTATGGGTGCTTCGCTTGGAGCAGGCATATTATCGATTTCGGGAGGATTAGAGTTTTTAGCAGGTATAGCATCTTCTAAAATGGTGCTCTTATTGATCGCACTAGTCATCATTATCGGTTTCACAAGCTCTGCGATCACTGGTCTACAGAAAGGAATTAAAATACTCTCAGATATCAATATCAAGGCATTTATTATTTTAGCTATTATCGTATTTATGGGTTCTCCGATCATAGAGGTTTTGAGCCTTGCACTGGATGCTGTGATTGACTATTTCGTATATTTTATATCTAGGAGTACATTACAAGACGACCAGATCGCTAAGGAGTGGTCACGTTCTTGGACTTGTTTTTACTGGGCCAACTGGATGGCATGGGCACCCATAAGTGCATTATTTTTAGGAAGACTGGCGGTAGGCTATACGGTACGGCAGATGATTCATTGCAATCTACTATTACCGGCTTTATTTGGTGCTATTTGGATGATTATTTTTGGTGGAGCTACCATACAATTTGATATGCTTACTGGAGGTCAGATCCACTCTGTCCTTCAGGAGTTGGGTGTGGAAAATGTAAGCTACGCTGTATTTGGTCAACTTCCTTTTGGACGAATCTTATCTGTCATTTTCCTGATCATAGTTGTACTGAGCTATATCACGGCTGCAGACTCCAATACGACAGCCATGAGTGCAATCTGCACCGACGGTATCACTGCGGAGCAATCAGATTCTCCTATATGGATTAAAGTAATTTGGGGATTTACGATAGGCGCTCTGGCATTTGTGATGGTATCGACATCAGGGATAGAAGGTATAAAGCAATTGAGTAATCTAGGTGGATTTCCAGCTTTATTTTTATTGATAGGGGTAGGAATAGGTGCTTTTAAAATGTGCTGGTTATCATTAAAGCGTACAAGTATTTCGGAGTAATTATGCTTTAAGGGCTTTAGTTTTATTCAATTTCATTTTTTTAAAGTAGGTTCAAACGAGTTACCTTCATTGTGTAAATAATATGGTCATGAAAAAAAAGCTTTTAATATTAACGGGTGGTGGAGATTGTCCGGGGCTTAATGCAGTCATAAGAGCAACCGTACGTGCTGCATTGCAGACGAAGAAGTGGGAATGTTACGGAAGTATAGAAGCATTCAATGGTATGATGAGCGATCCTGTAGAAATAGTCAAATTGACAAAGAAGAAAACAGGTGGCATCCATGTAAAAGGAGGCACCATCTTGCAAACAACCAATAAAGGTAATCCGCTTGATTATCCTATACAACGTCCTGATGGCACTTGGACTACTAAAGATATCTCACAAGATCTTGTAGATAAGATTATAGATCATGGCTTCGATGCAGTGGTCAATATTGGCGGAGATGGTAGCCAAAAAATATCGCAAGCATTGTATGAGAAAGGACTCAATATCATCGGAGTACCCAAAACGATTGATAATGATCTATCGGCAACCGATCTGACTTTTGGGTTTAGTACGGCGGTACAAATAGCAAGTGACTGTTTTGATAAATTAGTAACTACTGCCGAGTCTCACCATCGAGTGATGATTATGGAAGTGATGGGCAGAGACGCAGGTTGGATCGCATTGCATACCGCGATATCTGGTGGAGCGGAGATTTGTTTGATCCCAGAGATTCCATTTGATATGGAAGAAGTCTTGAAGAAAATCAATAAACGATATAAAAATGGTAAGGGTTTTGTCAATCTAGTAGTTGCAGAGGGAGCCTACGAGAAAAATAAAGAATCGATAGGTGAGCGAGCTATAGATCAAGGGGATCCTCATAAAAAACTAGGGGGTATAGGAAATTATCTCAGATCAAAGCTGGAAGAAATGGGCTGTCAAGCGCAGATCAGAACAACTACACTCGGGCATATACAGCGTGGTGGTACTCCAGTAGCATTTGATCGTATACTGGCAACATCGATGGGAGTCAAAGCCTTTGAAATGGTACAAAATAGACAGTTTGGCCAAATGGTATCATTCAAAAATAATAGTCTGACCCACGTGTCACTCCAAGAAGCTACCGAATCCTACAATCATGTAGATACAGATCATTATTTGATCAAGACAGCACGAGCCATCGGGGTATCTTTTGGTGATAAGTAGCTTGGTTTACGATTTTACTGATTCATGGACTACGGCTAGTTGCTACGGGCTATGGTCTAGTTATGTTATCTAGGCTGGTTAGATATTTTACATTAAAAATGCTATTACATGTATTAGGCATGATGTAAAATAAAACAATCGCTAATCACTTATGAAAATGGTGTAACTAACTATTGAGATTTCGTGATCCCTCTAGATAAATTTTTTTTATCAAGAATATTGTTTAATGTCGTAATAGTCTGTAAGTCAGTTGTGTAGGGGGTGTTTTTTTGTCCTTTTTAAAGTTTTTTTGAAAAAAATACGATTTAAAAAATCCGAGTAGGCGGTACCGCTCGTATATCAGGTCGTAATCGCGGTACAACCGCATTTTTTCATTGAAACTAAATATTATGAATTTTTTTAAAAAACTAATCTGGATCACTCCAGTCATTTTACTGGGTATCTTTTTAATGTCCGCTGACCACATTGATGCACCTTCGGTAGCAAGTACATCAGCAGATATTACGGACTATTACGCATTTCAAAATCCTGCGGAGGATGCACTAGTCTTCGTTGTCAATACGCAGGGCCTCATCGCTCCTGCTGAGACGGGAAATGCAACATTTGATGAGGATGTATTGATTGAGATCAATATAGATGAGGATGCTGACAATATACAAGACTTGGTCATACAAGCAGTAGTTAGAGATAATGAGCTTTATGTCTTTGGTCCTTTTGCACCATCTACGACGGGAGCATCGAGTAGCATTAATGATGACGCTACCAATCAAGTCAAAGTGGAAGTTTCTGAGTATGGCATGCAAGCAGTGACTGCAGAAAATGCAGGTCTTAAGGCATTCGCAGGTCCAAGAGATGATCCATTCTTTTTTGACTTAGGCGCATATCAGGCCATATTGAGTGGTAATGCCACTGGCTTTTCTGATCCGGGTACTGATACCTTTGCCGGTACCAATGTCATGTCTATAGTAGTAGAAGTTCCTAAAAGTTTGCTAGGTAATGCAGATAGCGTAAATACTTGGGTCACATCAAAAGTAAGAGGGTAGAAACCAATTTTTTTTCCAAACTAAAAATTTTAAAGATTATGAAATCGAATAATAAAATTAAATATATATTTCCTTTAATGCTTTGTCTAGTTGCTATGTTTTCTTGTAACGATGATGATGACAATAATATGCCCTCAGTCAATTTTGACGGTACCTACGTACTTGCCGACCAGATGGGTAGACCAGCAATCAATACCGTATTTGTATCGGATGATCGCAAAGATGAATTCAACGAAACTCTACCAGCGCAACAAGGAGCTGCTTTTAGCTCAGCCTTCAACGATAGATTGTTGGCACTCAACCCAGGGTATACTCAAAATGCTCTAGGTCTTGATGCAGCAACCTTCACATCAGTATTAGCAACAGATGTGCTTACCGTAAGTACAACAGGTACAACTACATTTTTTGATGGTACCAATGTACTGACAGGTCGCACATTAGCAGATGATGTGATAGATGTAGAGCTATTATTGATCTTCGGTGGTGCTGATGGATCAGCCAATCCTGGCCTTACATCAGATAATGTATCTGAAAATGATAAATCTTTTAGCAATAGCTTTCCTTACCTAGCGACTCCCTGGTAGGAAATGAAAATATAGACACCCTATTATTGTTTCAATGAAGGAGGTGGCCTGATGACTGGCGTAAATCCTCCTTTATTCTTTATCTCCAATATAAAATGAAATACTCTATGAAAAATTTAATAATAGCTCTCGTCCTTTTCCTTAGTATGAGCAGTAGTGTAAAAGCTCATATATCCTATAATCCTTCTGCTGATATCGATCGCCAGCTTGAGCTGCTTAGTTTTTGGAATAACAAAGCCCTGCAAGATCCTTTCGTCGATGACTATAAGATCAAACAATCAATTGTAAATACAACCTTATTTCAGTTGACGGGTAGTGCCCAGTATCTACTAGCAGCACAGGAAAACTTAAATTTTACATCCAATACTAAAAGCTTATCTCGATCAACGGGACTGTGTCTATTAGCCCAAAACTTAATTACACAGCATAAATTTTGTGAGGCATATGATGCTGTTTTGGCTGCAGCCGAAATAGGAAGAAATAAAAAGTCGATAAGCTTGATTTTATTTGACGTAGAGTATGAACTAGGGTATGATACCGAAAAGAGCCTTGCAGCTATACCAGATAAAACATCTATGGATTATAGCATCAGAAAAGCGAAGCAGTATAAGAAAGAGGGCAACTATGAAGAGGCTATATACCTCATGGAGCAATGCTACGACCAAGCTTTATTATCAAAAAAACAAGATCTCGCATACTGGTTAAAAAGTAATATCGCTGAGTTATATATCGAAAATGATGATAATAGGATGGCAAAAAAGATACTAAAAAAATTAAATAGAGGAAATAAATCAGAATGGTATACCTATAAGTTATTGGCTAAGGTAGAATACCAAGAAAATAATAAATCTAGTGCTCTAGATATTGTCAAGCATGTACTTGAATATAGAGAATCTCCAGAGCTGTCAATACTGAAACACAGAATAGAAAAAGAACTTGACGGTAAAGAAACCTATGAAATAAATGACGACTTACATGATCTGATGCATGACCCTGAGAAAGGATCTATGTATGCTACTCATGTAGCCAAAGAGCTGCTTCACGGGGATCAAGACGAGAGAGCCTTGGCCCTTAGCATCGCAGAGCATGAAGTACAACATCGAGATACACCAGAAACTCAAGCATTACTGGCTTATGCTTATTATAAAAATAACAAACTAGAGAAGTCTAGAGCTATCATAAACGACAAATTGAAAGGGCAAAATTTAAAGAAAGAATCACAAGAATATATCGATGAGATCGAGGGATTAAATGACTTCTCAAGCTTACTTACAGTGAGAGGATTTAGATAAGATTGTGGAGTAGAGTTTTATGTTTTATTTGGAGAGGGCTGGTCTTTATCATTTGAGAATGGATCAGTCCTTTTTAATTTTAGTAAATTTAAGCATGATTACAGAACAACAAATAGTTCAGCGTATTAGACAGCGGGATCAGACTGGACTGCGATACTTTCACGAGCACTACTCAGAGTCTATCATGGGTATCATCATGAGAGTTATCAAAGAGCGGCAGCCAGCAGAAGAAATCTTGCAGATCACTCTACTGAAAATCTGGAATAAGATAGATCGCTATGACGAAAGAAAAAGTGGACTATTTACTTGGGCTTCTGTCATCGCACGTAACTCAGCTATCGATAAAGTGAGATACTCTAATCGCATAAGCGCCAATACCATCGGTAAAGATATATCGGAATATCAATTGGCTAATACAGCTACTAAATCCAATGTATCTAATGAGATAGATACTGAAATTATACTAAAAACACTTGACGATAAACACAGGGTATTAATCAAAAAAATGTACTTAGAGGGTAAAACACAAAAAGACATTTCAGAAGAAATGGATATGCCCCTAGGTACTGTAAAAACTCGGCTGAGGTCAGCTATCAAAGAATTGAGAGCACGATTTAAAGATGATTCTTTACTATCCGCTATGATCTTAATATTGCTTCTTTCACTAATCCTATTCTTGATATGACACATAAAGAAATCATAGAATCAGGATT
>JAHDGW010000018.1 GCA_020631635.1 Saprospiraceae bacterium | reverse complement strand
GTATTTCGTAAGTAAAGTCGGAGTGAATATAAATTTAATCTTGACCTGATCATTATAAATACTCTCTAGATGACCTATATGCACGTCGTCATAGGCAATCTGTGCTAAGGCAAACTGCAGGGTCTGAGTCAATACGTCGAAGGCATTGCGACTTTTATTTTTATTAGGCTTCATATGACGAGGCTTGAGGACAATGACATCTATCTCGGTAGCCCCGATATCTATAGCTTCTTGTATAGGGATATAGTTTCCAAAACCTCCATCGGCATAATCATAGCCATTTTTTTCTATTAGGCTCATAAATGGTACAAAGCTACTAGAGGCCCACATCCAATCGCAAAAATCTTGATATCCGTACTCCTGTAGGTGCTTGTACTCAACTCTAGTAGTGCTCAGGTTGGATACGGTAACGATCACTTTTTTATTACTGGCTTTGATTTTATCAAAATCTTCTCGAGAGAGTACTCTTTCGATCGTTTTTCTCAGATTTTTGGTTTCTCCAAAGGTCTTCTTCCCTTTCAAAAACATTCTTAGCGTATTAAAGTGATTGATGGAGGTTTTCAATTCTCCGTCGGGCATCTTCTTTACTAGAAATGGATTTATATTATAGATGTCTCTAGGTTTGACATTGGTATATGCTCTTTTTAGTTTAGCTACCTCACCTATCGCAAGCAACGGGACCAAAAGACTCCCCGTAGAGGTGCCAATAAAAATGTCGTACTCTCTTTTTGCTTCGTTGATTAGATAATCTGCCGCTCCTCCAGCAAAGGCACCTTTACTCCCTCCTCCTGATATAACTAGTGCTCTCATGACTTAAATTTATAAGAATATCGTTAAACAAGAGGTTCTTCCTAAGTCTTTATTGTTTAGTATGAGCATTTGATTATTTTTGAAATTGATCGCAATCACCTCAAACCACAAATTTCATGTCTGAAAACAATAATAATACATTCTTTGATGAGTTGATGGATCGGAGATTTTTCCCCTATCTCGCGACATACATCGGGGTAAGCTGGGGTCTCTTGCAGTTTCTCATATTCGCGGTACCGAGGTATGGCTGGGATTCAAGTGTGATAGATCGTTTTCTGATGTTTGCCACGATTTTACTGCCTATAGTCTGCATTTTCATATATAATCATGGTAAGCCTGGTCCAGATAAATGGCTTTCTTATGAAAAATGGTTAGTTCCTACTGGTTTTCTGGTGGCAATTGTTAGCTCGGTATTTTTTATTAATTCTGACGGTACTCCAGAAGAAGCACCAAAAAGTGATACGATTACTTTTACGTCTGAGGATGGAGAGACATTATCTAGAAATGTACCCAATGTTCGATATTCAAAACGTTTGGTATTATTCCCTCTAGAAAATAAGTCTGGGCAAGAGGACTTAGACTGGTTGAGAATAGGCTTTAGCGTATTATTGGATAATGATCTTGAGCAGGATATGAGAGTTGCCAGCAGCAGTCCACTCGGATTAAATTATGAGTATGGAGATTATAATCACAAGCTGGAAGATGATATAAGTACAGGTACAAAAATCAAAATTGCTCGTGATAATTATAGCGAATATTACATTGACGGCAGTTTTGATTTTAAAGACGATAATTATACCGTACAGTTTAATGTAAAAAATGGTAAGGATGGTAAGGATTTTCTTTCTAAGACATATGATGCCTCAGATATATACACGATAGTGGATAACTTTTCAAAAGATCTCGGCGAAAACCTTTTTGCCAAAGAGTTTTTTGAAGACATAGATCTTACAGATTTACCCATAAATGAACTGATCTCAAGTAAACCAGAAGTAGTAGAGAAATATATTAAATCCTCTATTCTCGCTAACCGATCCGAAACTCATAATCAAGCTTTAAAGGAAATAGAAGAAGCATTGGCAATGGATGAATCCTGTGCTCCATGTTTTTTCACAAAATCGATGTTGCTCAACGGTATGCAACGTAGAGAGGAAAGTTTAGCAGCTATGGATCAAGCTCTAGATATCTCGCAGAGCCTACCAGAGCGATCACGGATGGATTTGAGATGGTATGCTTACCAGCTTAATCAAAATATGGATAAGGCTATACGCCTTGCCGAGACATGGTATAAGTTGTATCCGCATGATCAAAGGCCTTATGATAGATTGTTTTCACTATTCTCTATGTTACAGGATAAGGCAAGGTCTATGGATGTAGCTCAGGCTGCTATTGATAATGGTCACAAGGGTAAGTTCTTAACTAGAATAGCAGATCTACATATTGCTAAAGAGGAGTTCGATGAGGCAGAGCAATATTTATCTGAGTTTAAAGATTTATATCCTAGTAAGAGTAAAGAGAGCTCTTTATTGGCAAAGATATTAATCAAGCAAGGAAAGCTTAAGAAAGCAATAGAGTTTTATGATGAGCAAGAAATAGTCAACGGAGAGACTAGTCAGTTGGCGATGCAAAAAGCAAAAGTCTATGATAAAATTGGAGCATTTGATAAAGCAGAGGACGAATTAAATCGCTCTCTAAAATTATGTAAACAAATACCTGATTCTTTGCAGGTAATGGCAACTATGCGCCTACATAACATTGCACAAGGTAAAGTAAGTCGTTCTTTGGAAATTTATGAAGAATCTGAGGCGCTTGCTAAAAAGATAATGCCTGAGATTACTGTCAATGCTACATATTTTCTTGGGTCTAGTGGTGAGTATATGTTCGTAGATCGTATTCCAGAATGGAAAGAAGAAGGTTATCGACGCTTTCCAGGAGATGATATGCAATCTTCACTGATGAGGAGTTTTATAGATTATTTCAGTGCCATATATACAGGTGACTTAGAATTGTACAAAGAATCTAGGCCCAAAGTAGAGCCTATATTAAAATCTACGATTGGAGAGGCTTATAGTGTATATACTGATGGGGTAGAAAGCAAAATGCAGGGTAATTATGTCGATGCTATCTCTAAATTCAAAGAATATCTTGATATTACAGATGGTGATTATTCTCAGATGTATGACATGCTTACACAATCATATATTTTGAATGGTGAACCTAAAAAATGTGTAGAATATGTACAAAAAATCTTAAAATCAGACCCGAGTAATCAGACTTATCTATGGGAAGCTATACAGGGCTATTATGCGCTTGGTGACAAAAATAAAGTAAAAGAATACTCAGATAAATTAGACAAAGTATTGATCAATGCTGATCCTGAATTTACGACTAAGGTAAAGTTTGAAAAATTCAAGTCTGAGCAGCAGCCTAGCTAAAATAATAATGACTAGAAAAAAAGAAACTAAGCTCATTAAAAAACCTGTCTATGAGGGTGGATTGAAGGCAATGAGAGACTTTGTTAAATCTAATATGAAGTATCCCAAAGAAGCTTTGATGCAGAAAGTAGAAGGGACAGTAAGTGTATTTTATGAAATCAATCACCTCGGTGATGTGATCCATACAAGAGTACAATCTGGCATAGGCCATGGCTGTGACGAGGAAGCCCAACGAATAGTCAAGTTGTTTAAATTTGAGATAGATGATTTACCTTTTCGTAGAAAAGTAAAATTCAATAAAACGATACGTATACATTTTAGATTACCCAAGGAAGTAGATAAACCTACTTCACCACCAGTAAAACCAAAGATAAGTACCGCTTACACTTACACCGTAACATCAAGCAATCCAAATCCAAAGGTCGATAAGGGAGATTCTAAATCATATAGCTATACGATCAGATACTAATATGGTTATACTGCGACATTTAATTACTCTATTGCTATTACTATGTAGCATTACTCAGCTGACCTCTCAGGTAGACCGATCATTCGTTGTGAAAAAAATTGATGAAATAATCACGCTTGATGGTGTACTAGATGAAGATGTATGGCTTAATCACAAGGGAGCGGATGGATTTTGGCAGTATTTTCCAATTGATACCGTCAGATCGGGAACCTCTACAGATATCAAGATGGCCTATGATGACAAAAACCTATACATCGCAGTAAAATGTGAAAGTATTGGCGATCAATTTATAGTTAATGATCTTAAACGTGATTATCGGGCCGGTGGCAATGATAATATTACCTTGATGTTTGATAGCTTTTATGATGGTACTAATTGTGTATTTTTTGGTACCAATCATCTTGGAGTAAAACGAGAGGGACTCATAGTAGAAGGAGGTCAAGAGATTAGAAACTTTAGTGGAGCATGGGACAATGCTTGGAAATCAAAAAGCCGGCAAGATGGCAACGTCTGGTATGCGGAATTTGAAATACCTTTTAGAATATTGAGGTTTAATCAAGGTGCTGAAAAATGGAGATTCAATTCATACCGATTTGATACTCAAGCCAATGAAAACTCTACCTGGATGCGCATACCTCGTAATCAGTGGATATTCAATCTCGCCTATATGGGTGACATGATCTGGGAGGAAGGTCTCAATGTACCTAGTAAAAAGAGTGTTACATTGATCCCCTTTGCCACTACAAGCCTGGCTAAAGACTACGAGGAAGCTTCTCCTACGGATACGGATGCAGCAGTGGGATTTGATGCCAAGCTAGCCGTAAGCTCTGGACTCAATCTTGATATGACTGTCAACCCAGATTTTTCGCAAGTAGAAGTGGATCGACAGATCACTAACCTTGATCGATTTGAAATATTCTTCCCCGAACGAAGACAATTCTTTTTAGAAAATGCTGATTTATTTGGTTCATTCGGTAGTCCTCAGATCAATCCGTTCTTTTCACGAAGAATAGGAATAGCCAAAAACCTAGATGATGAAAATATTTCTAATACGATCTATGCAGGAGCAAGGCTTAGTGGTAAGGTCAATGATAAGCTCCGAGTAGGACTCCTCAATATGCAAACCGCCGATGATGATGCCAATCTCTTGCCAAGCTACAATTATACAGTTGCGGTAGCACAGAGAAAATTTCTCAGTAGATCCAATATAGGCTTGATATGGGTCAATAAACAGGCATTTGGAGAGTACGATGAGTCGTTCAATGATCGCTTCAATAGAGTTATAGGACTTGACTTTAATTATGCCAATGAAGGTAATACTCAAGTCGGAAAACTCTTTTATCATCGATCCCTATCTACTGAAAATCAAAAGGGCAACTATGCTCATGGGCTCAATGCAAGATTTGACAAACGATCGTATGCCTTAATTTATAATCATGAGCTAGTCGGTGAAGGCTACGATGCACAAGTAGGCTTTGTACGTCGTACTAATTATTTTAGAATGAGACCGGCAGCTGAGAAACGCTTCTATCCTGAGGGAGATTGGTTGAGTATCAGTAGGCTTACCGCTAGAGGAGATATTTTTTATCGTCCTGACTTTGGAAAGACAGACCATACATACTCACTCGTGTGGAGTGCCAACTCTAAACGAAATGAACGCATCAGTCTAGAGCTTAATCATGATTATATTTACCTCTTTGATGACTTCGACCCCACCGGTACTAGCTCTGAAGAATTGGCAGAAGACACAGACTATAATTACTGGAGTATTACGGGAGCGTATAATAGTGATAATCGTAAAGATTTTAGCTTCCGACTCAATCCTTATATAGGACAGTACTTTAACGGAAATCGATATGGTATACGAGGCAATCTTCAATACAGATGGAGACCATACGGTACTTTAGCGATCAATTATAATATCAATTGGTTTGATATGCCACATCTAGATGGCGTAAGAAATACGGTATTGATAGGGCCAAGGCTCGATCTTACTTTTTCTAAAAGTGTATTCTTGACCACATTTGTACAGTATAATAGCCAGTCAGAAAATACGAATATCAATACAAGATTCCAATGGAGATTCGCTCCAGTATCAGACTTCTTTTTGGTCTATACGGATAATTATTTTTCAGGTACTTACGATAATCAAGATCGCTTTCTTTTTGGAATCCGTAATAGAGCGATAGTGGCTAAAGTTACGTATTGGCTCAATTTGTAAATAAGACCTCATTAAGTTTTCGTAGATAAAAGCGATACTATCATCGAGATAAGATGATTGTTATCTTTAGGAAGGCTAATATTGAATTTCATTTAAGCTACTAACTATACTATGAAGAAAATACTACTTTTCTCTTTACTCTCTATTACGACGATCACCACGATCTCTGCTCAGATGCCTTGGGGTAATATGGGTGGAGGCAAATCCATCAAAGGTAAAATCACTGGTCAACTTATCGATTCTCTATCTGGTGAGCCTGTAGCATATGCTACTCTAGTCCTGAAAAAAGCAGGAAAGGATAAAGAAAAAGATGGAATCATAAGCGAGGACAATGGTAAGTTTAGGTTTGATACCAAGACGGGTAAGTACGATGTATACGCATCATTCATAGGGTATGAAGAAAAGATCATTAGAGATGTAGAGCTTACGCTAAAAGATCCTGACTATGACATCGGCAAGATCATGATGGTACAAGACAATGTGGTACTCGACGAAGTAGAGATCACCGGAGAGCGGGCACTCATCGAAAATAAAGTAGATAAGCTAGTCTACAATGTAGAGCAAGATGCCAGTATTGCTGGTGGAGATGCTACGGATGCCCTGAGGAAAGTACCGCTACTATCCGTTGATTTAGATGGAAATGTATCTCTACGTGGATCACGTAATGTGCAGATTTTGATCAATGGAAAACCCTCAGGGATGTTCTCCAATAATGTAGCAGATGCACTCAAGATGTTTCCTGCTGATCAGATCAAAAAAGTCGAAGTCATCACTGCACCCTCAGCCAAATATGACGGAGAGGGTAGCGCAGGTATTATCAATATTGTTACTAAGAAAGAAAATATTGAAGGAATATCAGGCAATATCAATGCCTCGGTCGGCATCAGGCAAAATAGTCTCAACGCCGGACTCAATGCAGGAAAAGGCCGATTTGGTTTCAATTCGAGTGTAGGGCTATTTTATATGTGGCCTCAGGATACCGACGTGACTTTTGATCGGACTCAGTTTTTAGCAGATGACGATGTAGCTACCTATACCACCCGTGGCACCCAAAAGACATCACGTCTTGGCGCCAATGGTACTGCTAGTATGTTTTATGATTTCAATGCATTTAATGCAATCAACTCAAGTTTTACATACCGTGGTTTTGGCTTTGATTTCGATGGGACTACTACGAGTGAGATTATCGATCCATCTCTCATGATTCAAAATGAATTTACTAGAATTAACCGAGGGGATAATCTTTTTGGAGGCTTTGACTGGAATACCGATTACACCAAAAAATGGGAGGATGATGAAGATCGAGAGCTAGTATTTGCTGTACAATACTCCAAGGGTGATAATAATCAAGACAACTTTGTAGACGAGACCCATCAGATTGCCGAGTTTGATCGAGTATCTGAAATCGTCAACGACGGCGATAATTACGAGACTACCCTGCAGGTAGACTATACGCAACCTCTGCCTAAGTCATACAAGCTAGAGGTAGGTGCCAAGACGGTTATCCGAGATATCAGTAGTGATTATCGTAATTCTATTTTTGATGGTAATAGCTTCATAGATATCCCTTCACAGACCAATATTTTTGATTATGACCAAGATGTGCTAGCGGGTTATGCACAGTTGAGTTTCATATTGAAAAAGAAATATTCTATTACATTTGGTACTCGATACGAAAGGACTGAAATAGCAGGTAGATTTCTAGAAGGAGAGCCCAATCCCTTTGAAAATGACTACGAAAACTGGCTACCCAATGTTACTATTAGTCGTACAATGAAAAATTTTAGAACACTAAAGCTTTCGTACAGCCGCCGTATACAGAGGCCAACTTTATTTTTTATAAATCCCTTCAATAATAATACTGATCAATTTAATAGAACGATTGGTAATCCTTTATTAGATCCAGAAGTGGTGCATCAATACGAAGTCTCTTACAACATGACTGTAGCAGGGATTACCTTTTTCGGCTCAGGATTTTTCAGATATACAGAAGATATTATAGAATCTACGCTAGGCCTTGATGACAACGGTATCAGTGTCAATAGCTTCTCCAATGTAGGCTCTAACCAATCTATAGGACTCAATCTATTTGCCACAAAATCGATCAATAAAATCACCTTACGTGGAGGTGGTAATTTTTACAGCTATGATGCGCAGGGTACCGTAAATGGGGTAGACCTAGAACGTACTGCACTGCAGTATGATCTGTTTTTCAATGGAGACTATAGCATCACAGGAGATTTTAAAGTAGATTTCTTTGGGTTTTTTCAAGCTCCTAAAGCTACACTTCAAGGTGAAAATCCAGCCTTTTCGATCTGGGGATTTGGTTTGAGAAGAGATATCGGAAAACTCAGTTTGGGAATCCAAGTGATAGAACCATTTAGAAGAGTACAAAACTTTGTCAGCGATTTGGATGGACCCGATTTTACACAATCATACAGCTATGGAGTACCATTTCGTTCTATAGGAATCAACGTACGATACAAGTTCGGTAAAGTAGACTTCAAAGAGCGAAAGAGTAAGATCAAAAACTCAGATACGAAACAAGGTCAGCAAGGCGGCGGCGGACAAGGAGGAGGACAAATGGGGCAGGGCTAATACTCCATCTTAGTGAAACAAAAAAAGCCGATCTCGCGTAAGCGGATCGGCTTTTTTTAGAGTATTCCTCTTGATCCGAATGGATAAATAATGTAATTTTATGGTTGAGTACGTTGTTGTGCTTCTGGTTTTTCCTGATGCCAGATGAAAATGAGGAATTTCTTTATAAATCTTCAATTATGAAAACATTCTTTTTAGGTGTATTCCTATTTTTCTTTGTCGTTCAAGAGAGCTTTAGTCAAAACCAATCGTCTTTTTGTGGGGGTCAATCTTAGCCTGGGTTTTCTAGTGCTAGTAATTCTTGTACCTGGCCCATTGATAGATGGAATGAAGCTCCTACCGTATATGTTCCAGTTCAATTCCATTTTGTTACAGATTTTAATGGTAATAATCTTAGTTGTGATGTTCCATTTAATTCACCTTTTAATGCCCAGAATAAAGTAAATTTTGTTGTTACTGAGATGAATGGTAGATTATCTAATGTACCATTAAACGATTCATACGATCATGATCCTTTACCGAATAATGATACTAAACTTAGGATAATTCTTGAAGATAGGGTTGATTGTACTGATATTTTCTTTTGGGACGATTACGCATCTTATCAGGATTATTTTAGTAATCAAGCCGATAGATCAAAAGTACAGATTGTATATCACCAGCCCAGCAACAGTACTCAGAACAGTAGTACTGTGGGATATTGGTCGGATGGTCAAGTAAGGCTTGCGAATCTACTCAACAAATATTTTAATAGTGATGGTACTATAAATCCAAATGCAGGATGGGTATGGTGGGAAACCAGTGTGGGATATTCTATTCATGAAATATTGCATGGTTTTGAATTACCGCATTCGTTCTCATCGTGTAATACCTGTGAAGATTTACCATGTGACCTTGAATGTGCTAATTCTCAGGGACTATGTGAAACTAGTGACTGTGAAGGACCAACCAACACTTGCACATCAAATGGTAACAATATTATGGGCTATGGTTATACTAATAGGGCATTAACACCATGCCAATGGGAAACGTTTATGGGTACTGCTTTATGCTATTCGTATCCTTGGTTTTATACAGACGAAGTTAATATAGAATGCGAGGCGTTAGTCATCGATCACATCAATAATCCTAATGAATGGAGTCAAACTACGATATGGAATGAGGCATTTACAAGCTGTGGAGATATTATTATTAAAACTGGTAGTGAGTTGATTGTTGATGGAACTATTTTGACTATGTGGAAGGGGACCAAAATAATTGTCGAGCGAGGAGCTAGACTTATCCTCACTAATCAAGCAGAAATATCTGCACCTTTTGGAAGAAAGTTCGAAGGAATATTCGTTTATGGTAATTCTTTGGCCCCTCATGTTATTGATGCAGAATCTATCGTAATGTCTGATTTACCCAGTAATCATGCTGGAGTATTTCGCGTCGATTTCTTTTCTCGAGTTCGGAGGGCTAAGGTAGGTGCAAATGATGGTCATCCTCTGGGTACTTTTGCAAGTCCTTTTAATAATGGGGCTTATTTTTCGTTTAACAGAGCGGTTTTTCAAGATTGTGATGATGCAATAAAGCTCAACTATTATGTTTTAAAAAATGAATCAAAGTTTAGTTACGTAATTATAGAGGGAGATAGCGCTAATCCGAACTCCACTGGAATCTCTGTTAATAATAATAGTTCAGATTTTTTATCCTTCAGCGATATTAATATATCAAACTGCGGTGCTTACGCTATGCTAATTTCAGATTCAGATATAGTGATACCTAATGGTTTTACAATACGTAATTGTACTAGGGGTATGGTCGCCAATTCCTCAATATGGGGGAAGAGTAAGTTAAAAATAGGAGAAAGTAACCCCTCGACCTTCAATATAGGTCAGAATAGTATCGTATTCGAGCTCAATGGTGTAGAAGAATCTGTCTTTGATGGGATAAGAATAGATAAAAACTTTATCGGTATCTATGCACGTGGTCAAAATGATTTTGACGTCATCAATTCCGAATTTAAAAATTCGGGTCGTACGGGTCAGGTTGTTTTAGGTACGTTACAGAATGTATTAGTAAATACGGGAGAAGGTAATAATATTTATTCCTGTAATCAATTTAGTAACGAGGCTGCCTCAGGTGACCGATATGATGGCATCTACTCCTTTGGCAACAATGCAGGCTTCCGATTTATTACGAATGACTTTGAAGCTCTTACCACGGATACAGACAAAGCCGCCTATATTGCTGGTAACTCTGAGATCGGACCTGTGCAAAGTTCTGAGATAGATTTGAATAACCTTGCTTTTGTTGTTCCTGTGGGCAATACCTTTAATACAGATACTGAAGATTTTCGGACTGTTGCAAACTCGGTTCAGTTTGATTATATCATTCCAGTAGAGCAAAATGTCAATGAAATTGAGCCTTATTTGTTAGACTCTCAAGGCAACTATTTACTTCGGAGTTCGGAAGAAGAATTTGGAGAGTGCGATACAGATGATGGTGGTAATGGTGGTAACGGTATTGTGGGAGAGGACGAATGTACGAAGGAGTTTTTAATACAGACTACAGCAGACTTGGCACAGCTCCGTGCTACCCGCCCTGCACCCGATGGGTTAGCTATCCGCATACGTCAGGTAGAGGTTAATATTATCAATATCATTCATTGCATTGCGAAGGACCATATCCTCAATGATGAGATACCTGAGTTGATTAGCATTTTTGAAGATGTGCTAGACCCCACCTACTGGCCCATATTGATCCAATATTTGATCTATACAGGTGCTCTGGACGAGGCAGAAGAGCAAATCTCTGTACTCACTGAAAACGAACCCATCATTGATGATTTTGTATATATCCAAAATGTAGCCATCCAAAAAGATAGATATGAGCGCAACTGGCAAGATGGTCGATCAGCCTACCGACCCAATGTATAGAGTCTACAGCGCTTATATAATATTGCCATCAAGGAGCATCTTTATTCGGGTCAGGCAGCATCGTTATATACACATTATACCCATGAGCTAGTGCCCTTGGCACATCCTCAAGAGCAGCTGGAGCAGCGATCTGAAGATAATCTTACCAAGTCATCAGATGAAAAAAGTTTCACGGTAGCACCTAATCCTGCAATGGATAAATGTATCATAAGTATCATAGGCGACCCCAGTCTACAGCATAAAATCAATATCTTGGATATGAACTTAAACACAGTCTATAGTCGTAGCCTTGAGGGAGCATCGAATATGGAGCTCAATACGCATGATTGGCCTTCAGGACTGTACTTAATAGAAGTAATAGCTAAAGATGGCAACAGGCAGCTTGAAAAAGTACAGATCATACACTAAGTGCTTAGGAGGAGTATCCCTGCTATGTCTACTTATCAGTGTAGCAGGGATATCTCAGAAAGAAGATTTTGCTCGCATCTATAGGGAAGGTCCTCAAAACGACTACATTGATGATTTAAAAATTATTGATGATAAAGCCTATCATGTGGTAGTTAAGGCTTGCGAGAGCAATGACTTTTGTGCAGCGCTACTATGTACGGATCTCAAAGGAGATACACTCTGGTATCAAGACTATGATGTATTGAATTCAGCTCGATCCTTATTTTCAGATATTGATAGTAGCATTTATTATTGGGGTAGTGGTATGGGTTTGGATGGATTCGAGCGAGAGATCATCTATCAAGTCTCGTATCAAGGAGTGGAGCTTAATCGATTTGAGTATCCTATCGCGGCAGATACACTTGAAACCTACTCTAATATTCGCGTTGATGAGCAGAGTATTTATTTGACGACGCGTCAGGGCATACCTGATACTGGCTCTGCTCGATGGTTTATTGTCGATAAGCTAGATAAGCATACGGGTGAGATTACTCATCACTATTCTATGCAAGATACGATTGAGTATCTCAGAAATACTTGGGCCAATTCTTCACTACTATTTAATGATTCCTATATGCAGATATTTGATTATAGTAAGGGAGCGGATAGTGAATGTCCTGATGGTGAAGCAACGGATGGTGAGGCGCATATGATATTTGTACTTGACAAACAAGATTTAAGCTTAGACACCATAATAGATCGATGCTATAAAAATGGAGGGGGGGGGGCTTTTAAACTTTTAAATGATAGTTTGTTCGTACATAATCCAAATGAACCTTATGATCCGCCATGGGATATAGGACAACTCTCCTTTAAAAACACGGATTTTGAAGAGGTAAATCGAGTTTCTTTTCCTATAGAGGTATCTCGAGGTTTTACAGAAATCTATCCAGTACCCGAAAAAGAGTATTTTATTGCCAGTGGAAGATTAGCTGAGATCAGTCCAAGTTGGAGATTTATTCCTTGGATCTCTAAGATTAATTATGACGGAGAGATTATCTGGGAGCATTTCTATACCGATAATCGGACCAATGATTTTAATTTCATGATCCCTATCGAGTTGTATGAAGATGATCTATACTTCGGAGGCATATTTGATGTTGCCTATCCTGAAAATGGTAGATCAAGAGATCGTGCTTTTATCAAACTGGACTCCATGGGTTGTTTTAATGGGAACTGTGACTTATTTATAGAATTAGGGGATACATTAACGAGTATAGATGATATCGAGGTGCATCAAGATGAGCTACTGATATTCCCAAATCCATCGCATGGGTCCTATCAGATACGCTTACCAGAGTCCTCTAAAACGAAAGCGAGCCACTATGCTATACTAGATGTCAAGGGTAATGAACTTGTACGATCTAAGATATCAGCAAGCCATGATTTCGGTTTGGATATAACAGAGTATAGTGCCAGTATCTATATACTGGTGATCTACGATAGGCAATATGATATTTTGTATAGAGAGTTGTTGATGAAGAATTGATTCGCAAAAATAATTAACAAAAAAAGCCGATCTCGCATAAGCGGATCGGCTTTATATTTTTTAAAACCTTAATGAACTACTGGTCTCCGTACTTTTCTTGACGGTATACAGCGTTTAAGATTTCGTTTCTTCTAGCTACAGAAGGCTTAGTAAAGTTTTTTCTTCTTCTAAGTTCTTTTAAAACGCCTGTAGATTGAAATTTTCTTTTATATCTCTTTAGCGCTCTGTCTATTGATTCTTCTTCCTTAACGTTGATAATAAGCATATTGCGTATTGTGTTTTGTTGAATAAGAGCCGCAAAGATATACTTTTTTCATAAATCATACACTGTTTTTATAAAATCTGAACATATAGAAATTATCATCATGTAATATTTATTTAACTCTAAGTATAATAAAATAGTGCTCCTGTTATGGTTTGAAAGCCTGTTTTATCACGAATATGACGGTTTGTGCCATAATATTTGGGAATTTGACAACATTTGCAAATAATATTTATTTAACTTTGAGTAAAGAAAATTAAAAGACATGAGTACAGTTTCTAATAAACTATCATTAAAAGGATGTGAATTTTTATTGAAAGAGTCTACTTGGTTAGACGCTTATGGTCCAGAAGACTTCAATGAAGAACAATTGATGATACAGTCTATGGTGAGAGAGTTCAACGAACAAGAAGTTCTTACCAAAAGAGAGAAGTTAGAGAAATTGGAATCAGGGCTGAATGAAATGTTGCTGGAGAGTATGGGAGCCTTAGGTCTTCTAGGAGCTCATATACCTGAAGAGTACGGTGGTATAGACCTTGACTTCAATACCAATTCTATTATTGCAGAGGAAATGGGTACTACTGGAGGATTTTCGGTAAGCTACAACGCCCATACAGGCATCGGTATGTTGCCCATACTTTATTTTGGTACGAAAGAGCAAAAATCACATTATTTACCAAAACTTCTTACTGGAGAATGGAAGGCATGCTATTGTTTGACAGAACCAAGTAGTGGTTCTGATGCGCTGTCTGCAAAGGCTAAAGCCATACTATCAGAAGATGGGAGTCATTATATTTTGAATGGTCAGAAAATGTGGATCTCTAATGCAGGTTTTGCAAATGTATTTACCGTTTTCGCTCAAATAGACGGTGACAAGTTCACTGGATTCATTTTGGATAAAGATATGCCTGGACTTACGCTTGGAGCAGAAGAGAAGAAGCTGGGTATTAAGGCTTCGTCAACTCGTCAAGTATTTTTGGAGAATGTAAAAGTACCTGTTGAGAACGTTTTAGGAGAAATAGGTAAAGGACATTTGATTGCCTTTAATGTACTAAATACAGGAAGGTATAAATTGGGAGTTTCATGTCTAGGAGGATATAAAAAACTTATAGAGGTTTCTGCCAAATATGCCAATGAAAGACATCAGTTTAAGGTGCCTATTTCTAGCTTTGGAGCGATCCAGCATAAACTAGGTGAGCAAGCCATACAAACTTATGTTTCTGAGAGTGCCATTTATAGAGTATCTAACTTGATCAACGAAAAGATAAAGGAGCTCAAAGATGCGGGTAAGAATCATGCCGAGGCTAAGCTAGAAGCGGCGGAAGAATATGCTTTAGAATGTTCGATTATCAAAATTGTAGGATCTGAAGTGCTTGACTATATCGTTGATGAAGCGGTTCAGATACACGGCGGCATGGGATATTCAGAAGAAAACCCTGTAGCTCAAGCCTATCGAGACGCAAGGATCAATAGAATTTTTGAGGGAACCAATGAGATCAATCGTATGCTGATGGTCAATGTTTTGATGAAAAGAGCGATGAAAGGTCAGTTGGATTTAATGACACCTGTCATGGCTATTCAGTCAGAGCTAATGAATGGTACCAATGCCTCGGATACGGATTATGGTACATACGCTGATGAAAAAGAAGCCTTGAAGCGATTCAAGAAGTGTCTCTTATTAGTAGTAGGAGCAGCCTCACAGGATGTGATGAGTGGTAAGCTTAATTTGAAAGAAGAACAAGAGATCTTGATCAATTTAAGTAATGTGATCACGCAAATCTTTAATGCAGAGTCCGCTCTTATCAGAACCGAAAAAATCAAAGAACGAGGTCAAGATAAAGTGGAGATAAAAGTGTACGAGTCTGCAATGAAGACTTATTTCCACCAGTCAAGATTTGTCATCCATCAAAATGCCGTGGAAGCAGTGATGGCATTTGCGGATGATAGTATAGTTGCTGGATTACTGAAGTCAGTTGCCGCTTTTTCTAAATATAGAGTCAAAGATGTGAAGACGCTAAGGCGAAATGTAGCACAAGCTGTCATCAAGGAGGAAGCTTATTGCTTATAATTTTTAGTTGACTAGTTAACTAGTTGTCAGTGGATCAGTTGTCAGTAGGCCTTTTGTCCTTGATTATGTTAGTTAACCATCATTTCCCCTTTTCATCTTGAGCGGAGTCGAAAGATCTTTTATGTGGAAAGCGGAATGTATAAGAATAGATATAAATGTCAATTAAAAGATATCTCCACAGGGTCGATGCGAAAAAGCAAGAGTTACCAATTTTTTCATATTTCAAGATAAAACTCTGAGGCCTAAGTCCTCTCTGTGGTTCCAAAAAAGAACAAGCATACTTAGGAAAACCTCTATGCCTCCATGGTTTAAAGTATAAATTATTGGTAAGCACGTTACCCGTTTTCATCTTGAGCGGAGTCGAAAGATCTTTTATGTGGAAAGCGGAATGTATAAGAATAGATATAAATGTCAATTAAAAGATATCTCCACAGGGTCGATGCGAAAAAGCAAGAGTTACCAATTTTTTCATATTTCAAGATAAAACTTAGTGCTCTCTGTGGTTTCAAAAAAGAACAAGCACTAGTTAGAAAAACTGATATACCTCTGATTTAAAAGATCTCTCGGTCATACTCGAGATGAAACAGAGAGAGCTGCCAAAAACTCTGTGTCCTCAGTGATCTCTATGGTTCCAAAAAAGAACAAGCTATACTCAGAAAAAACCACTATGCCTATATGGTTAAAAAAACAAATTGCAATTAACTCCACAGGTCACGAATCAAATCTTTATGAACATACGTTAAGATAGCATCGTTCGATTACTATATCTTAGTGTAAAACCCGATCAGTGAAGCTGCCAAAGATTATTTTATTATTTGTACTCATGGCTTTTGGGCTGTCGTTCGATATTCTGATGCCAGTACCCCCAGGGCCTGTAGCCCCTTACCTCAATGGCGTATTTCCCGATGTTTCTCCAGCTAACGAAGCTATTGAGGTACAAGATTTATTTCCTCAAATAGAGATTCAATCACCGACTAAGGTTATAGAGTTTAGCTCATCAGAAGATCTCCTTGTATTGACTAAGGGAGGTCAGGTCTTAAGGATGAATACTGCCGATCAGACCAAGACGGTTGTACTTGATCTTTTTGATCAGACGTTTAGATTGGGTGACGGCGGTGCTGTCGGTGTGACATTGCATCCAGAATTCTGGACGGATGCTAGCAAGCAAGAGATATATGTATATAACCGTACATCGCCAACTGCTATGGAATGGACGGAGCCAGCGTATAATAGGCTTTCTAAATTTAATTGGGACCCTGCATTAGAGACTTTCGATGTGCAAAATGAGGAGATATTAATACAGCAATATGATCGTAGTCCATGGCACAATGGCGGCGATATCTTTTTTGGCAATGATGGATTTCTCTATATCACCGTTGGTGATGAGGGTGCTGAGGAGCAACAGCTGGCGTCGACCCAGAGACTTGATGGAGGTTTTTTCAGTGGTATTTTACGTATTGATGTGGATAATGATCCTTCTCGTAGTCATCCTATCAGGAGACAACCCATAGCCCTCGAAACTCCTATTATGAATTGGGATTGGCCGACATACAGCCAAGGGTATTCTATACCTAATGACAATCCATGGCAGGATGAGGCAGGAGGTATTTTGGAAGAATTTTATAGCATAGGTCTCAGAAGCCCTTATGATGCATATTATGATGCCGTGCGGGAGGGGATCTGGATAGCTGACGTCGGTAGAGCTGATGTAGAGGAGGTTAATGTTGTAAGAAAAGGAGATAATCATCAGTGGCCATACCTAGAAGGTGATGTACCCTCTGAAACTATGGACAAGCCAAATGAAATTATTGGGGTAGAACAACAACCTAAGTGGGGATATAGTCGGGATACAGGTATAGGGTCTTGTATTATCGGAGGTATCATCTATGATGGGTTTGAATTTCCCAATTTGGATGGGCAATATATTTTTGCCGATTTTACAAGTAATAAGGTTGTAGCCTTGAGGAACCTACATACTGATGATAGGCCTCAATTCAATGTGGTCATAAATGACCTGAAGGCTCTTTTTCCAGCGCTAGCTGAAAAGTCAAAAATTATAAGAGTCGAGCAACTGAGTAATGGCGAAATCTTGCTTTGCATTATGGGAGAAGAAACTGATTTTCCTGGTAAGATATTACGTCTCAAAAACTCTAATCAGTCCATAGGAGAAGCACCGAAAACCTTATCAGCGACGGGTTTTTTCAGGGATTTATCGAATTTAGAGCCTATAGATGCAGCTATTCCTTATACCGTAAATGCACCATTATGGAGTGATGGAGCTGCAAAACGACGGTGGGCAGTAATACCTAATGATGGCCAAATCAATACAGCAAATGAGCAGATTGACTTTAAGGAAAGAGATCATTGGGATTTTCCTGCAGGCACTGTTTTCGTAAAACATTTTGAAATGGCTCTTGATCAAAGTGATCCAGAATCAAGCGATCGCCTTGAAACTCGTTTTTTTATTCTAGACCAGAAAAATATAGGATACGGACTCAGTTATAGATGGAATGATGAGGAAACAGAAGCATATCTAGTGGAAGAGTCAGTAAGTGACGAATTATGGATACGTGATGAGCAAGGAGAAGAGTATCCTTTGATATGGAATTATCCTACCCAGGCCCAATGCGCTAGCTGCCACAACAGCAGTTCTCAGTATGTCCTAGGTGTAAATACGCATCAGCTCAATGGAGACCTTTATTACCATGATATGGGAATGGAGATGAATCAATTAGACTATTGGAATGAACAAGGGATTTTCAAAAATGCAATCTCAGCAAGTGCCAATTATCCAAAATCCGCTCATATACTTGATGATCAAGCCTCGTTGAGTACTAGGATCATGTCTTATTTGGATGCAAACTGTGCCTCCTGTCATAATGATAATACTAATCTTGAGGTTGATTTAGATTTTTCATTCGATGATCCTTCTGTTTTGAGACAATATATAGGGGCAGCTACGCAGAGCCATGCATCTACGCCAGGAGGTACCATTATCGAGGCGGGTGATCATGAAAGTTCTGAGCTTTGGCTACGTGATGCTTCTAGAGATGAAATTCAAATGCCACCTTTGGCAACAGAGATACTCGATCAGACTTACGTTGATTCGTTGGCCAAATGGATTGATAATTTGCCAGAGTATCCAATTGCGACTCCACATGAGCTTTTATTGTTTCCTAATCCGGTAGATAGACTTGCATTTATTCAGATCGATGAATCATTGCCTATGCCTGCTAGCTTACAAGTATGGACAAGTACTGGAAGATTGGTTATTGAAGAGCGTATAGATAATCATATCGTTGCTCGTGATTACTCACATTTGATTTCAGGTAACTATGTGATAGTTTGTAGAAATGACGAAAGAAGGTTTACAACTAGGATGGTTAAAATCTAGTCATGCTGACCTCACGATTTTGTATTAATTTCGATATGTGATCAATCGTAAATGGATTAAATATGTCTTTGCAGTAATAGCCTTAAGTTTACTCGTATTTTTTGTAAGACAAGTTGATTTAGAAGAGGTTTTTAAGTCATTGGAGCAGGTAGGTTGGAAATTTCTGTATATCCTTTTAGTCACATATACCGCTTACTTTATGGCAACCGTAGCTTGGGCCTTGTGTATTGATCGTCCTAGTACAGATATTCCTCTTTTTCGCTTATTCAATTATCGTTTGGTTGGCGAAACATTGGCTTTGATCAACCCTACCAATATTATTGCCGGCGAAGCTTCAAAGGTATATATGCTCGAGCAACTTGGTATTGAAAAAGAGGCTGGTCTTGTATCCATTATGCTATCTCGAATATTGATTATTTTGTCCTCTTTACTATTGCTTATTTTAGCAATGATCTTTTATTTCCAAGAGTTCTTAGCCAATTCTGAGCAATTTTTTATTCAGATTGGATTGATTGTATTTTTTCTAGGACTGGTCATGGGAGCTATTTTTATCTTAGTATCACCTAGGTTGTTTATGTATAGATTGTACAATCATATATGTCGTATGATCCCTTTTAAATCTTTGGTGAGGAATAGAGGAACACTAAAAAGCTTAAATAGAGAACTCAGTATTTATTATCAAAAGAATAGATTGAAGCTTACTGGTGCATTACTCTTGTCTATGGGTCATTGGATGATGGGTGCATTGGAGTTTTATGTGATTCTTCATATTCTTGGTTTTCCCATCACATTGATGGCAGCATTGATGATCGAGATGGGAGTTATTATGGTGAAAAGTGCGGCGTCTTTTATCCCTGCTCAGGTGGGTGTGGAAGAGTACGGTAATAAGTTGATGTTGGATTTTGTAGGTCTCAAATTGCCTGGTCTATGGCTGACAGTAAGTGTCTTACGTAGAGCAAGGCAGTTATTTTGGATAGTGCTTGGAGTGATTATTTCAATCTTTGTCATAAGGAAAAGCACATGAAAGTACTCGTAATCTCACATAAGTACCCTCCAGCAATTGGAGGTATGGAAAATCATTGTTTTCAACTAGTCAAGGCACTAGAGCAAGCCAGTGATGTTGACGAAGTACATAAGATAATCCTGGGAGAGAATGAGAGTAGAGTATCTTTTTTCTGGAACTTGAAATCAAGAGTAAAACAAATGCTTAGTGATCATCCGGATATCGATGTCATATATCTTAATGATGGTTTGATGGCTGCGGTATCTTCATTTTTATTTAAGATTACAGAAATACCTGTGGTAGCAACTTTTCATGGCTTGGATGTGGTATTTCCATCAGCTTACTTTCAGCAAAAAGTAATTCCTAGACTACACCAGCTAAGTGCCGTAATAGCTGTAAGTGAAGCTACTAGGCAGGAATGTATTTATAGAGGTTTTACTGCGGATCAGGTCATCACAATTCCCAATGGTGTTGATCATGAATTAGCTAGGTTTGATTTTGACACGGATATTAGACAGAAAGTAGGAGAGCGCTTAGGTGTTGATCTACGGAATAAGAAAGTTTTGGTTACGCTTGGTCGACCTGTACAACGTAAAGGGTTTTCATGGTTTGCAGAGCAAGTAATGCCTAAGCTTGCAGATGATGTAATTTTCTTAATGATAGGTCCTCGTTCTGAGAAAAAGTCATTATTGACAAGAGTATTAGGTTTATTGCCCATTCGTACGAAAAAGCTAATAGAGCTTTTTTTAGGTCATCCTAGTGATGAGTGGAAGCTAAGAGAATTGAGCAGGGGCAATGACAGGATTTTTGAACTTGGAAAATTACCTTTTTCGGAGGTTTTAAGTCTCTTACATGCGAGTGACCTATTCGTAATGCCTAATATTAGAGTGGATGGAGATGCGGAGGGTTTTGGTCTGGTTGCGCTAGAAGCTGCCATATGTCAGACTACAGTTATAGCTTCAGGGATAGAGGGCATTACGGAGGCAATACATCATGGTCAAAATGGAATATTGGTAAATTCTGCGGATGTCGATGCCTGGGTAGAAACGATTAATGCTCAATTGAGTGATCCGGAAAAAAATAGATCATTTGGTCAAAGGGCCAAAGAATATACGATCCAATCATTTGGTTGGGAGCGAATGACTCGGGGTTATATTGAATTTTTTAAGACAAAAAAATAGCCTTGATCTCAGGAAGGTTCAAGGCTATTTCTTAAGGCACATTTATACCTACTTCTCCGTACTCAGCACAGAACCGATATAGGATCTATTCATACGTGCTATATTTTCTATTGATATTTCTTTAGGGCATTCTACTTCGCATGCCCCTACATTGGAGCACATACCGAAGCCCTCCTTATCCATCTGAGCTACCATTGACTGCGTTCTCTTTTTATGTTCTACTTGCCCTTGTGGCAATAGTCCTAAATGAGATACTTTTGCCGCGGTAAATAACATGGCAGATCCATTAGGACAAGCAGCTACACATGCTCCGCAGCCTATACAGGTGGCTGCATCCATCGCCATAAGAGATAGATCTTTTTCCACAGGTATAGAGTTACCATCTGGTGCTTGACCAGTATTTACAGATACGTATCCTCCTGATTGTATGATCCTGTCAAAAGAGGATCTATCTACCACAAGATCTTTGATCACTGGGAACGCTTTCGCTCTCCATGGCTCGACAACTATGGTGTCTCCATCTTTGAAATGACGCATATGTAGTTGGCACGTGGTAGTTCCTTGCATAGGTCCATGTGGGCGACCATTGATGACCATATTACATGATCCACAGATACCTTCCCTACAGTCATGCTCAAATGCCACAGGCTCTTTCTTGTTTTCTACAAGCTGTTGATTGAGTACATCCATCATTTCTAAGAATGACATATGCTCATCTGCCTCTACTTGATGTGTTTCAAGTGAGCCTTTAGCGTTACCATTTTTTTGTCTCCAAACTTTTAATGTTAGTTTCATTTGTATCGTGTTTGGTTGTTTTATTTAGTTGTCAGTTGTCAGTTGTCAGTTGTCAGTTGTCAGTTGTCAGTTGTCAGTTGT
>JAHDGW010000371.1 GCA_020631635.1 Saprospiraceae bacterium | reverse complement strand
ACCCATATCCACTCCTTATTAATTTATTAGATGAATATAAGCTATATCACAAGCATACAAAGATTTATAGCATAGAAAATGCACGACATCATTACATTACTCCTTAATGATCCTCTCCACAATACTAGCACCAGATAGCTCATCCTCTACCTTCAAAAAATATACACCCTTTGGTAAGTGCTGTACATTAATATCATCCTCCATTTTTGCAATAAACACTTTTCTCCCGCTTGCATCTAGCAGAATAAAATTGTACTCCGATGATCCCTCAGCCTCCACATGGATGATATCCATTACAGGGTTTGGATAAATACTTATGGTGGTTCCCTCCAGATCATGTACAGAAGAAACTAAATCCGATCCATTACAATCTTCATCGATTCCGTTGTTGGGGATTTCTATCGCAATAGGATTGATACTCGCGTCCTGATCATCACAGTCAAATTGCGACAAAAATCCATTACCATCTATATCTACCCCAGTAATGTCATCTGCCGAGTTTTCAAAATCTTGACTTACAAAACCTTGAAGACAACGTCCTATCTGAGGAAACGAAGAAGTGACCACATAAAAATATCCAAATGTTTCCTCACCTAAGGCGGTTGACAAAGTGATTTCAGAGACTATTCCATTGCACTCATCGAGATCACCCAAACCCTCTACGTACTCATAATCCACGGTATATTTACCGGTATATGGTCCACAAGGTGCGGTAATACCATCGCTTGGTCGCTCCCCCGATCTCAGCTGAAAGCTTGGCATTAATTCTCTCATGACGCCATTCTGATCCGGACCAAACTTATACACAATCGGAAAACCATCTGATGCCCATGCTACCTGATATGGATCCGCTAAACTAGTTTCTGTAGTGATGCCCGGACGATCCGTTTCTAGATGCTCAAACATTTCACCATGATAGTGGTATCCTGAGTTATTGGTATGAGCCGTCGCACAATCTAAGCGAACCTGTCCCATATCATCTCCCTGATTGATAGTAGGCTCGAAGACCCAATCCCAATTGAACTCACCCGTATTCTTATTTACATAAATGAATGGAGTGCCTGGCGCGGGAGACAAAAAGACTCCATTCAGGGCGACTCCTAGATGTCTTGCAGGTCTTCCATTTTCACGTATAATGGAAGTAGTTTCGCTCAATAATTGTGGATCTTTATCAACTCTAAAATAGTGATACGACTGGGTAGGAATGCTATTGGGGTTATAGCAGAAGTCATGATTAGGATAGCCATTTGAGTATATATGTCTCATCCCATCTTCTTCATACTCATAATATACACTGGGCTGATCAGGTGTATCACAACAGCCAATGTTTTCAAAACTCAACACATCAATTTCTGGACAGCTAGTCCCCGTTGAATTACAATCATCTATTTCTATCTCGTCCCCGTTCAATATAAAATCTTGACATGACCAGCCCGATCTGATATCAGAAGCCTCCTCCCGCAAACTTGCATATATCTGCGCTTCCGCAGTAGTCATATTATTGATAAGGTTATCCGTCTCTTCGAGATTATTCTGAATATTGTAAAATTCTTGATCACCGTTTTCATTTTCAATTAACTTATACGTCTGTGTCCTGATCGCCCAATGCTGCACATCATTTCGCAGGTAATCTGAATACACAAAGTTTCTCTGGATACTGTTGTTATCTGTCAATGAGTTTTTGATACTATAGCTATTAATAGATACCACCCGGCAACTCTTGCGGGCATAACTCTATGATAGTCGCATGGAGGTCATTTACCTGCACAAGACCATACTCCTCTTCACCCGATCGGGTTACTTGATTTCCACTGATTATCATAGGTACTCTCAGGCCATCCTCGTACATAGAGCCCTTGCCGTGCTGATTAGGAAATCCTTCCAAAACACTATTGGGAGTACCATTATCACCGATGAATACGATGATCGTATTGTCTCTAATCTCCTCATCCATACTATCTAAAAGCCTACCAATCTCAAAGTCCAGAGCTTCTATGCTTGCATTGTATATTTCTCTATTCGTTGTAGGATTATCGATGGTATATAAACCATCTGGAGGTATCTGAAAAGGACTGTGCGGGGCTATATGTGCCAACCATAAAAACCATGGCTGATTCTGATCAGAAACCCAATCAACGGCAGCATCCGTCAGATGACTTGTGATATACTCATCCACTTGAATGAATTCTCCATTCTCTGCCTTACGCCAATCATAATAATCATTGACACCACCGATCAAAATACCCTCATAATGATCTACCCCATGCTCAAAAGGATGATCCAAACTGGCAGGTGATGATATATGCCACTTACCAATTACCGCAGAGCTATATGCCTCATCAGTCGTACGATCGAGATAGCTAAAAATAGACTCGTGTTCTAAATCTAAATTACCCGGCACCACCATAACTCCAGTATGTGTTCCATACTTACCACTCATGATGCTGGCACGAGTAGGGGTACATTGCGGAGTTGCCCATGCATTCATATAGCTGACACCATTTTGACGTAGCGCATCGATATTAGGCGTAGTGGCAACATCA
>JAHDGW010000370.1 GCA_020631635.1 Saprospiraceae bacterium | reverse complement strand
CAATCGCAATGATCTCAAATCATATTTAGGACAATAAGATGTAATAAGGCATATGGTTAGATTTTTTGTTTTAGCATTATTCCTAGGAGGCATTGGTTATATTGTTTTTCAGATGTATCACTTCTACCTGAGCCTGCAAGCGACTTCGACGCAGATGAATCGCGATAAAGAAGAACTGAGAGATTATTTATCAGAAATGGAAGATGAAGTGATTCCACTGGCACAGGACGAGATCAAGTTGCTATCTATCAGAAATGAAACTCAACAGGTACGAGAATTTAAAGGAACTTTTAGTAGAGGGCTATTTTACACCGTATACACTGAGCCACTGTTTAAGTTTGTACTCAAAGAATATAGCTCATCGGATAGAGCTTTACTGATAATACAAACACTTGAAGGAGAAATCCTCTATGAGTTGGCTGAAAACAATTCAAAAGTCTATTGGGATCAAAAATTAATAGGTACGTTAGATGATAAGGGTAGCATTTGGAACGAATCTCGGGAGATAGAAATAGGCCACATTGATATTTCTGAAACATCTTTGGAGCAAAATGTTTTTATCAAAGATCAGCATGTCGCTACGATAGTAAATCCATTCCAAGCATCTACCACTTCACAACGTCTATTTACACATTTAGAGCCTTTAGATGAATATGATATGCGCATTTGCTTAGCATTGGTATTGCTAAATGTTGTGGAGCGAACACAGTTTGTTACTGCATAGCTTTCATCTTATTCATGAATTTATTCAACAATATTGATTCCTTCTGGTTACATTTGCCTATCAGAACTCAGTATCATGAATGTCCTTGACAAAGCACGAGTAATATTATACCGATATCACGAAAAAAGCCTTGAAGTTTTTTTAATTAAACCAAAAGCTGGTGAAGACCCCAATGTTTGGAAGTTTCCAAAGGCTAGTAAGGATAAAAAGCAAAGCACTCACTGCATTGCTTTGGATCCTGTAAAAATTGATGATCAATATCAGCTTAATACCATCGCAGTAGAGGCGGATTGGCATGATATACCTTCCATAAGAGGATTAGTAAGACATGATATCAATAGAGTGAAGTCTAAGATCAAAAGTACAATTCCTGAAATAGAAGAGGGTACCTATATTGCACTCAAAGATGCATTTAAAAAAGTACTCCCACAAGAGTATGCAGCCCTCAAGGAACTCAAGGATGTCTTAGTCGAAAGGCAAAGCACAAGCAATATTTAAAACCTACTTTTTATTAAAAGTTGTAATCAAACTTCAGCCAATATTCCACTACAGTATTTGAAAAGTCTCTGGCTTCCTCGTTAATGTTAAACATTACCTCAAAGCCTCCCTTCCATTTACCGAATCCTTGTACGTAGCCTGCACCTACCATAGGTACGATAAAGCTATCTCGCTCGATGACCAATGATCTAGCGTCATAAGCATAGCTCTGTAGACCATATTCAGCTTTGAGATATAGAGGTTCAAATAGCTTAAACCTAGAATATACTCCTAGACCATAGTTGAGAAGATTAAAGTCTTCGCTGTTAGCATTGATCAATAGGTAATCTAACTTACCATAAGGACCTGCTGATAGACGGTTAAAAAATTTATATCCGGCAGATAGTTTAGTTGCAAAATTAAACTGACTACTTCCTCCGCCTCCAAAAAAGCCTATATTACCTATACCCACTTCATACACTAGCTTATCTCTCCAAGGAGCCTTAAATTGATCTCGATCGCGGCTACTTCGTACGATCGTAGATTCATCATCATTAGTTCTCGACTTTCTTCTTTTTTTCTGAGCTTCTGTGTCTTCAATGACCAAAAACATAAAAAGAAATGTAAGGAGGTAAACCAAACTGTTAATTCTGCTCTTATTCATAGTATTGATTTTAAATCGTGATTCATTACACTAGTAAACGTAAAAGTAAACTAATGTTTTCACGTCTAACCATGATATTAGGTTTTTGTTAACCTAAAGACTTCCATTAAGGGAATTCCCTTGTATAATTGACAAAAGCATTTTTTACATTTATGCAGAACTTAGAAACTAATCTAAACCCAATAATATGATGTACCCTAACAAATGCATTGCGCAATTGTATACCATCCTTTGTATAGCCTTCTTTATGAATTCAATTTCATTTGCTCAAATTAGCCAAGGAGAGAAAGCAATATTAGAAGAGTATTTTACGAACTACGAGATTATCGATCGAAAAATAGACTCGGGAGATATTGAGTTTTACAGGGATCACGGTTTTTTTAATTTTGATTTTAGGATCAATAATAAATCTATCAGTTTTGAAAGCCATGCGTCATCAACATTCTCTGATCAGATCATTGTACAAGATGGGATCAGTAAGAGACAAGAGTCTTCTAGTATGATGCCACTTGTTTTGCAAGGCCATTCTCCAAAGTATAAAGAACAGATTAGTCTGACCGTCAATACAGGGTTTATGTACGGTACAGTAAAAATGGAAGAGGAAATATATTTTATTGAGCCGTTAAGCTATTATCTTAAAAATGCAAGTGATGAGCAATTCATTTGTTACAAGAGCTCAGACCCT
>JAHDGW010000017.1:20044-22712 GCA_020631635.1 Saprospiraceae bacterium | reverse complement strand
GCATCTCAGTCTTCAATAAAAGGAATACATCGGTTTACTATAGTAGTAATCATTGATGAAGAGCTGGTACGAAAAGTCACACAGCAAATAGACAAGCAAGTAGATGTACTCAAAGCATACTATGATCGCAATGATGAAATCGTATATCAGGAGATTGCACTTTACAAGGTTTCTCCCAACTCATTTTACGGCGGTAACGAACTAGAAAAATTAATCCGAACTCATAATGCTCGAATTATTACGATTGAAAAAGAATACATCGTCATCGAAAAAACGGGTTATCAGACAGAAACAGAAGCATTATTAGAAATATTAAAACCATTTGGCGTTTTCGAATTCGTCCGTTCTGGCCGGGTAGCGATAGTCAAGCAAATGGAAAGATTGAACACATATTTAAAAACTATAGAAGTAGAACAACTTAACTAAACATCTACTCAAAATTGTAAGCATCATGGCAAAATTAAACTTCGGCGGAACAGAAGAAAATGTGGTTACCAGGGATGAATTCCCATTAGAAAAGGCACATGAAGTACTTAAAAATGAAACTATAGCCATTATAGGATATGGGGTACAAGGTCCGGGACAGGCACTTAATTTAAAAGACAACGGTTTCAATGTAATCGTAGGACAACGTAGTCCTTCTAAATCTTACGACAAGGCAATTGCCGATGGTTTCGTACCAGGGGAAACCTTATTTTCTATAGAAGAAGCCGCGGAGAAAGCAACTATCATCCAATACTTACTCTCTGATGCAGCACAGATTGCAGTATGGCCAACATTGAAGCCATATTTGACGAAAGGAAAAGCATTATACTTTTCGCATGGATTTGGTATCACCTACAAGGAAAGAACGGGAATCATCCCTCCTGACGATATCGATGTGATATTAGCGGCTCCTAAGGGATCTGGTACTTCATTGCGACGGTTATTCCTAGCCGGTAAAGGTCTAAACTCAAGCTATGCGATCTTCCAAGATGCAACAGGCAGAGCAAAAGACAGAGTAGTAGCGATGGGTATTGGTATTGGCTCTGGATATCTATTTGAGACGACTTTCAAAAAAGAAGTATACTCTGACCTCACAGGAGAGAGAGGGACACTAATGGGTGCTATACAAGGTCTATTTGCGGCACAATATGATCTTTTGAGAAAAAGAGGCCATAGCCCATCTGAAGCGTTCAATGAGACTGTGGAGGAAGCAACTGAATCACTCTACCCTCTCATTGCTGAAAATGGCATGGATTGGATGTATGCAAATTGTTCTACCACCGCACAAAGAGGTGCTTTAGATTGGTGGAAAAAATTTCGTGATGCAACTGCTCCTGTATTTGAAGAACTATATGATAGCGTAGCATCAGGTAATGAAGCTCAACTATCTATAGATAGCAATAGTCAAGATGACTATAGAGAAAAACTAGAAGTAGAGCTTGCTGAACTTCGCGAAAGCGAAATGTGGAGAGCTGGTCGTGTAGTAAGAGGTCTCAGACCGAAAAACTAGAACTACGCCTTGCTTCGCAGTTTAGAGTTTAGGGTTTACAGTTGATCAACGATAAACCTTAAACTCTAAATCCTAAACAAGAAAAATATGATCCCCTTAGAGTCCATCATGAAAGCACAGCAAAACCTAACCGGGATTGCTACCAAGACACCTTTCATGCGTAATCATAATCTCTCAGAACAATATGAGAGTAATATCTGGCTCAAAAGGGAGGATATGCAAGTAGTAAGATCCTTTAAAATAAGAGGGGCTTATAACAAGATGTGCGGCCTCTCTAAGGATCAACTTCTTAATGGTATTGTATGTGCTAGTGCAGGAAATCATGCCCAAGGAGTAGCTCTCGCTTGCAGAAAACTGGGTACCAATGGTACGATATTTATGCCTAGTACGACACCAAATCAAAAAGTAAAAAAGGTAGAATACTTCGGTAAAGAAAATGTCTCCATTCAACTTATTGGAGATACTTATGACGATGCGTACCAAGCTGCACAGCTTTATTGTGATCAACAAAAAGCTAAATTTATCCATCCCTTCAATGATGTAGATGTTATCGCTGGCCAATCGACTGTTGGGGTAGAGATGAAGGAGCAGATGGAGGGTCATCTAGACATTTTATTAGTAGCCGTTGGTGGTGGTGGGCTTATGGCAGGAGTAGGTAGTTATTACAAAAAAAAATCGCCTTCTACAAGGCTTATTGCCGTGGAAGCGGCTGGGGCGGCAGCTCTGGAGGCCTCTATCAAAGCTGATCATGTTGTAGAATTAGAGCGTATAGAACATTTTGCCGATGGCATCGCTGTCAGAAAAATGGGAGACCTTACTTTCTCTATCTGTCGAGATATAGTAGACGAGGTCATTACCGTTCCTGAAGGTCATATATGCTCTACTCTACTCCAGCTATACAACGAAGAAGCAATAGTAGTAGAACCCGCAGGGGCTGTTTCAATAGCTGCATTAGATTACATACAAGAGGAAATCAAGGGTAAGAATGTAGGGATTATAATCTGTGGAGGCAATAATGATATCACTCGTACAGAAGAGATCAAAGAGCGGGCATTACTCTTTGAGGGACGTAAACATTACTTTATTATCAAATTCCCTCAGAGAGCAGGTGCTTTGAAGGATTTTCTTAATGTACTTGGACCCAATGACGATATCACTCACTTTCAATATACC
>JAHDGW010000017.1:0-20034 GCA_020631635.1 Saprospiraceae bacterium | reverse complement strand
AGCCGTCAGTCAGGTCCAGCATTAGTGGGTATAGAGCTTCAAGATAAAAACGATTATCAGGCATTGACCGAGCGCATGAGTGCTGAGGGGATTAACTATCAGCATATCAATCATGATCGTATGTTATTTGATATGTTGGTATGATTATAATTCAATTTTGGTAACGAGTCTTTGTCAACTCTATTTTTTGATAGATTATAGAGAAGGTTGATCTCTAGTCATGAAATGCTAACTGATTTTTTTTAAGAAATTATGCATTTGATGTTAAGCTTTATACTGACGTCTATTGGGTATCAATTAAGATTTTTATCTAATAAAAAAAGGAGCTACAACCCTTGGGTTGCAGCTCCATATAGAACAATAAATATTGATACTGAATATTATTCTTGAAGTGAGAGCAGCGTATACAATTTGAGTCATAAAATGACGGCAATGTACTTTATAATTTTTCCAATATCATCGTTAAAAAGCCTCGCCATAGCTTAGGCTATGTCTACGTTTTTTGCCTTGATCTTGAAATAATTATTGACAATATCTTATCCATCATTCTATAACTCAAATTGTATTAGCTCAACAGATTAGTTTCAATACTTTATTAGTTCGTATAACTAAATCAAATTGTATGTTAGACTATGGTAAGATCACCGTATCAATAACATGAATAACACCATTTGCTGCTTGTACATCAGTTACCATAATAGATGATCTTCTATCATTATTATCAATAATTTCTGGTCCATTATCAAGATCTATTCTGAAATTAGCACCACCAAGTGTAGCCACATCCATATCATCAGTAAGCATAGTTGACAATACATTTGCTCCTGCCACTACGTGATATTTAAGTACAGCATCTAATGTATTGATATCAATATCACCAAGCTCATTAGCTCCGAGCTCTTGCAATAATGCCCCAAAAGCATCATTAGTAGGTGCAAATACCGTGAATGGTCCAGTAGCGCTTAAAGCAGCTACAAAGTCAGTGGAGTGATCTCCTCTAGTCAAGGCAGCCACAAGCGTTGTGAAAGCTTCATTTGTTGTAGCAAAAGTAACTACAGAAGGTAAGCCAATCACTGCGTCTACAACGTGTATTACACCATTACGGGCACTCACATCAGCGGCAGTTACATTAGATTGTCCATTAAGTGTAACCCCATTGCTAAGATCTACATACATATCAATGAAATTTTCAGTTGTTGATTCCTGAGCGTTTGTTTTGATATACCCTGTAGTCAAATCTCCCGACTGAGCAACACCTGTCACTACGTGATTGAGCAATACTTGCGTAAGTACATCGGTGGGTACTTCATCAAGAGAAGCGAAACCATTAGCTGATAAAAATGCTGCAAATGCATCATTGGTAGGAGCAAATACGGTAAACTCTGTATCACCATTCAATACATCTACTAGTTCTGCTTTGATAAGTGCATCACGTAAATTACTGAAATTTGGATCTCTAACCACTACTCCTGCGATTGTAGGATTAATGATATCAAGCGCTTCCTGCGGTAATATGACTTTATCTATAGCATGTATTACTCCGTTAGTAGCTTGTACATCTACCGACACGATATTAGTTTTCATACCTGTAGCATCGATGATACCGGCTCCACCATTTAGATCTATTGTGATATTTTCACCTTGAAAAGTCTCTACTGATTGGCCATCTACTAGATCAGCAGATCTAACGTTAGCACCAGGAACAACATGATAGTTTAATACAACTGTCAATACATCCGCTGGTACGTCTGCTAAACTTGAAAAACCAAGACTTGCAATCAATGCATCAAAAGCAGCATTAGTAGGTGCAAATACGGTGTAAGGCACTGTATCATCACTCAAAATAGATACATAATCAGGGCCGAGGTCTCCACGTGTAAGGGCTGCTACTAGACTAGAAAATGTGTTGTCAGCGGTAGCAAAAGTAACAATATTAGGTAGACCTATAACTGCATCAACGATATGTACTACACCATTTGATCCTTCTACGTCAGCCGCTGTGACATTACTCATATTATTAATGGTCACACCACTTGCCGTATTGATATACATATTTATCGGAGCATCTTCACGAGTTGCTAGTGTTGCTTCATATCCTGTCGACAAGTCTGTAGACTTTTTAGTACCCGATACTACATGATTAAGTAATACTTGTGTTAGGGTTGAGGTAGGTACGTCATCAAGAGAAGCAAAACCATTGGCTGATAAAAATGCGGCGAATGCATCATTAGTAGGAGCAAATACTGTGAATTCTCCATTACCATTTAAAGTATTTACTAAATCTGCTTTTTCTAACGCAGCCACTAAAGAAGATAAATCATCAGTCTCTAAAGCTAAATCAACAATCGTCTTTGGATCATCAACTGGTGGATTGGTCGGTTCTTCATCGTCACCACAAGAAGAGATAGAGAAAACCAAAGCAAATAAGATCATCAGATAACTGAACTTTTTAATTAATTTCATTGGATAGTTATTTATGTTTTTAAAATTATTGTTCACCACTTTATGTGCTTTAGTTAAACAAAATGTTGCTTGTGAATCCAAAAAAAAATCAGTTTTTTATTTTTCTACTTCTTTTAGGTGGTTGTGGTTCTACGAAAGAGTATCCAAATAATATGATATCCGAGCTTGAGCAAAAGACTAATATTGACATAAGATTACGTAGTAATAAGCTGGGCCTCAGTGTAAAAGATTGTAAAGAATCACATGAAGAGCTTGAGGCTATATTATTCAGCCCCTTGCCAGAATCAGATAAAAACTTTACCGAGAGCAGGAAAGTAATCTCAAGAGATGTAATGTGTCTCATGAAAGAGCTGAAAAATCATCGATTTAGAGGTGAAGGACAAATTGATATTAAGACATGTATCGACCGCATGGGTAACGTAGTCTATACAGAGCTTATGAAAAATGAAGGAGTTAGCTATACTCCAGAAGCATCCAATGCGCTGATGCAATGTATAATGAATTATAAATTTGAAGTAAAGCTAGACGATCCCTGCCTACGTTGTGGCAAAATGAGTATCAACACTGATCTCAGTAATATCAATCGCTAATAGATTATCTAAAACTTACGAACTCTGATAAGTCAGGACGCGTAGCTGGGATCTGCAGACCGTCTTTAGGCTTACCTAAGTAAAATAGACCAAGACAGGATTCATTTTCGGCACAATCGAAAAACTCTTTTTCTTTACATACAAAAGAAGGACTACTCCAATATCCGCCGTATCCCATATCCGTAGCAGCAAGCCATAGGTTTTGGATTGCACTCGAAGTCGCAGCGAGGTCTTCCCATGCTGGCAATTCACCACTCTCCTTACTTATAAGAGCAATGACATGACTAGATTGCATAATTTTCTTACCGAATTTCTTTTGTTTCATCTCGCTAAACTTCTCCGGTGAGGCTAGTTTTTGATAGTTAGATTTTACAAATTCCGCAAGATTTTCTCTTGCATCACCACCAAATACGATAAAACGCCAAGGAAAAATCTTCTTATGACTAGGGGCCCAATGAGCAGCTTCCAAAATTTTGAGTATATCCTCGTTTGAGATCTGTACATCATCAAACATTACGGGTTGTATAGATCTTCTCTTTTTTGCTAATTCTAAAAACTGGCTCATATATAAATACAAATTTGGTCTACAAAGTTAACAGAATCTTCAATCCGCCGGTTTGATATGCGCCCAATTTTCCTCTCTTTCGATTCTTTTTATTTGAGTACTAGAAACTCCGAAACGCTTTGCGATCATTTTCTTACGAGTCTTTCCATTGATCAGTGCTCGCTTGATCAAAGCAACTTGAGCTTCTGTAAGTTTTTTGTTACCACCTCCCTTGGGAGTCTTGAATCCGTAGATTTTTTTACGTTCTTTCACATAAAGTTTCCACTCCTCTTCTGTCACCCATTTTAGGTCTTTAGTAGAGTTACGATCTCGCTTATGATGGGGATGTATCACGTATTTATGGTCCTCTGATGGCGGCTCAATAAAGGCCAGTGCAACCTCTTTATGCACATAGATGGCGCTAAAACCACCATCTAACTTGATACTTGCTGTCTGAAATCCACGATGATCTGCCCTCGTTTTGATAAGGCGCTCGTCTTGGGTATTTTTATTTACTGATTTTACTCTACCTAGGCTGGAGACAAAGTAGATGTTTCTTCTCGTCGGTTTTGGAAATGATACTAAAGACCACTCCTCCGAAGGAAGGTTTTCGATTGTTAAAGGCATTTTTTTTTAAAACTGGTGTTATTACTAAACAATATATGTACTTAGCGTCAACCTATCAAGTATTTATAAATTTTAACCTTCTATGCAACCTTTGTGATATACATGTTGTCCTTCAATTACTAAACACGACAAAAAAACATTGAGTAACTACGATCTACAATATGATTTAATCAAGAAATGTAAATCTGGCAATCGTAAAGCACAACACCAACTTTATTGTCAATATGCAAAAGGTATGTACAATGTTACTTACCGCATCGTAAACAATGAGCAAGATGCAGAAGACGTACTGCAAAACTCATTTGTTGATGTATTTACTAAACTGCATCAGTACAAATTCGATTCTACTCCTGGTGCTTGGATAAAGAGAATAGTAGTCAACAATAGCATCAATCATCTTCGCAAGAAAAGACTGAAATTTGATGAATTAGGAGATAACGATGCCGTAGAAAAAGATGATCATATTGATCAAGCTACGGTAAGCTATGATGTGACGCGAGTGTATAGAGCTATCGAAGCTCTGCCAGAGGGATACCGAGTGGTACTCTCGCTCTACCTTATGGAAGGATATGATCACACAGAAATTGCAAAAATCTTGGATATAAGCCAAAATACATCCAAGTCACAATATAGTAGAGCGAAGAAAAAACTAAAACAGATACTCGCAGAAAACGAGTCTGGCTTGAAACAACAAATGGCATAAAATCATACAAAGTGATATACATCATGAATGAAGATAATCTAGAAAAATTTATAAAAAATCATCGTGCCCAATTGGACAAACTAAGTCCTCCACTTGACCTATGGAGTAGAATAGATCATAAGCTACTTAAAGAAAGTACAACTACACGTAGTATTGACTATAAGACCTTGATGATAGCTGCATCTATGATCATCATTATGGGGGTAGGTGTCATTATGGGGCTTATGATCAATCAAAATATAGCTCATAGTAATAGTGCTATGGCTGATATACAAGACGCAGAAGAATTTTATACCCAAAGAGTATCTAATAAACTCTATGAACTCAAAGCAATGGGTGTAAACAAGGAGGAATTTAGAGAAGATCTTGATCAACTTGATGAAGTATATATTGAGCTAAAGGCTGAGCTAGAGGGATTGCCAAGTGGAAATTCTGAAATCGTCTTGCAAGCGCTTTTGCAAAATTATAAAGCAAAAATATTACTCCTAGAACGTATACAATCAAGGCTGACTAGCTCTGATGAAACCTTGGATATAATAAAAATGAAAAACGATGAGAATATTGAAATATAACTTAGCGATCATTATAATAAGCTGTCTATGTACAGTAAATACAGCTCTCGGCACCAATATTGATGGCTATGCCGAATTTACCAAGGAGGTAGATAAAACTTTTGATATCACTAAAAATGGGACCGTTTATATTGGTAATAAATATGGTAACCTAAATATAAAAACCTGGGATAAAAACAAGGTAGAGGTACATGCAGTAATAAAAGTAGATGCCAAAAATCAACAACAGGCCGATGAAATCTTTGAAAAGATATATGTTGAGTTTAAAAACTCTGATCATCATGTATCGGCACAAACCATTTTTGAAAATACAGAATCCGGATGGTGGAGCTCTTTATGGTCAGGTGGTAATAACGCTGATCACTACGAAATACACTACGAAGTCACCATGCCAGAAACTTGTAAGGCAGATCTCAGCAATAAGTATGGAAATATCAGTATTTCAGACCTTTCTCATAATGCTAAAATATGGCTCAAGTATGGAAATCTCAATGGAGGCAATGTCCTCGGTGATCTAGAACTTTACCTTAAATATGGCAACAGTAAATTACTCAATGTAGGAGACCTACAACTTGATCTAGGGTATGGAAATTTTGCAGCCATCAGTTGTGATAACGCTGAAATTACTAGTAAGTACAGCGAAATCACTTTGACAACAGCTAAAGATATCATCGTCCACTCCAAATATGACAATTACTCCTTAGGAACGGTCAAAGCATTGGAGTATACAGGTAAATATGATAACTATGTAGTATTACAGGCAAATAAAGTTAGTATAAATACAAAACATACTGACTTCGAAGTACATATGCTGGATGAGTCGATAACCATGGCAAGCAAATACGGATCAGCAAGTATACTAGGCACTTCTCCTTCATTTAATCTTGCTGTTTTTGACTCTGCATATACTCCTATTGAACTGATTACCAAAGTAGATTTTTCTCTTGATGCTGAATTGAAATATTCTGAAGCACATATCACTGATAGGATCAACTTTCATAAGAAAGAAATAGACGATAAATACACCAAACTGGTAGGCGATACGGGCGGAATTGATAATGTAGCTATGATAAAGGCAGATTTGCGATATGGCCACTTAATCATAGAAGACCAGTAAGTTATTTTCAAGCCAAATAAGCTTTGGCCACTAACCAATTGATCAAGCCCACTACTGAATAATCTCGGTAAGGGGCTTTTGTTCTTACGCCAAGGAGAACAATTTCCATCAATATATATGTATCTTTCCGTACAAGAAGATAGCGTAACTTATGAAGATAAAATTTTGCGGTGCCGCAAGAAATGTGACAGGAAGTGCCCATCTAATCACCTTAGACTCTGGGTATAGAATACTCCTAGATTGTGGTTTATTCCAAGGAAAAGGACAGCACGTATGGGACAATAATAATAAGTGGGGTTTCGATCCTAAGAGTGTAGACACAGTAATATTGAGCCATGCGCATATTGACCATACTGGTCGAGTGCCTAAGCTTGTAAAAGATGGATTTAGAGGATCTATATATGCGACTCATGCCACTAGGAGTCTATGTGGTATCATGTTATTGGATAGTGCCAAAATACAAGAACGAGATGTAGATTGGCACAACAGAAAAGTACTGCGCAAAAAGAAAAGAAGAGGCAAAAAACTAAGAGTAGCTCTTTATGGGACTGAAGATGTAGGACCTGCAATGGAAATGTTTACTGGATGTGCTTACAATCAATGGTATCAAATTACTCCCGAGGTCAGAATGATGTATCGTGATGCTGGTCACCTACTAGGCTCTGCCAATGTCACTTTAGAAATCAAGGAAGGAGATCAGGTGACGACGGTCGGCTTTACAGGGGATATTGGTCGGCCTGACCGACCAATACTGAAAGATCCACATAGTATGCAACAGGTAGATTATCTCATCTGCGAGTCGACTTATGGAGCCAAAGATCACGAAGGAAATCCTGAACAATCAGAAAAATTTCTTGAGGTCATCAAAGAAGCTTGTATCGAGAAAAAAGGAAAACTTATCATACCTGCCTTTAGCTTAGGTCGTACTCAAGAGCTAGTTTATATGCTAGACAAAATGGAAACAGCTGGGCTATTACCGAAACTGCCTGTATATGTAGATAGTCCTCTAGCGATCAATGCTACACAAGTATTTGGCGCTCATCCTGAATGCTTTGACAATGCACTACATGAGTATCTTTTGATAGATGATAATCCATTTGGATTCAATGATCTTCATTATTACCGAGACGTGGCAGACTCCAAAAAACTCAATGAAAGTGATGAACCATGCATCATCATAAGTTCGTCAGGAATGATGAATGCCGGTCGAGTAAAACACCACCTTTACAACAATATTGATGATCCTAAAAATACTTTTTTGATCGTAGGATATTGCTCCCCAGATACACCTGGAGGGATGCTCAGAGCTGGTATTCCCGAGATAAAATTATTTGGTGATATCAAAGAAGTGAAAGCCGAGGTTAAAATAATGGATTCCTTTTCTGCACATGCTGATCGCAGAGAAATGTATGAGCATATCGAAAACCAAAAAGATGGCTTGAAGCAATTATTTCTAGTACATGGCGAGCTTGATAGTCAAGAAAAATTTAAAACATATCTAGAAGAAAGAGGATTCAATGATATATTGATACCGACACATGGTTACGAAATATCCATCTAAATATGTTGCTATTGAATGACCTTTGCGTCTTACCATTATGAATATCCACTTCATGTCTTTACACTATTCATTTTTCGCATGTATAGTAATGTTTCTCACCATAACTATGAGCTCCTGCTATGACCTGCAAACTCCAGAAAATATAGAAGTAGAAAATCTACAAGCCACCTATGCCATACCGATTATTGATACCTACGCCACCATTCTTGATATCGGCGAAAATACGGGTGACAATACCAGTATACAAGTAGATGAGCAAGGCAAAGTCACGGTATTTTATAATGGTAACGTCATACGAAACTCTACACCCGATATATTTCCTCCTGTGCCTGGATTTCTTATCGGAGAATTTGCTTTAGAGCAACCTGAAACCGAATTAGTGCTAGAAGACCTCGTACCCTTTGAGGGAGGTTTTATTCTCAAAAAAGCTACCTTCAAAGACAATGGGCTCGTATTTAGATTACGTAGTGACGTTCAAGAAGAAGTCTTTGTGGATATAACTATCCCTCAAATTACAAAAGACAACGAAGCCTTTAATGCATCTTTTGTCATCAATCAAGATGGTAATTGGGGTGAAGAGGTACTATCCGATCTGATCGATCTGGATAAATATACGCTAGTGTCTGGAGATAATACCTTGACCATCAACACCATGGCAAAAACCGCTAGTGGTACTCCCGTGATATTAGATGTAGCATCTATGACTTTCAATATTTTACAGTTTTCTTATGTAGAGGGTTTCTTTACAAAAAACGATAGTAACGAATCTGGAGATGTGATTACTATTGGAGTTTACAGTACTTGGATAAGTGGTGGATTAGATTTTGAAGACCCTAAGCTTACGGTAGAAGTAGAAAATTCATTTGGGTTTCCGGTAAGGGGCTTATTTAATAAATTAGAGTTTACGACCATCAATGATGATAAATTTGACATTACGGGTACGGCTATCGATGCTGGCTTTAACTTTGACTATCCAGACCTCAATGAAGTAGGTCAAGTTGCCACTAGTGAATTTTTACTTGACAAAAGTAACTCCAACCTATCTCAGATTTTTAATGAAAAAGTACGACTGGTCAGATATGATGTCAATGCGATAGGCAATCCTGATGATGATAGTAGCATTATAGGTTTCTTGACGGATAGCAGTTATTACAATGTAGATATTGCAGTAGAACTACCCTTACAAGCGAAGATAAATCAACTTGTATTATCTGATACTTTTGACCTCAATCTCACAGAGTATGATCTTGTAGATTCTGCTGAAGTATTACTAATGACAGAAAATAATTTTCCTTTTGAAATGAAAGTACAAGGTTATCTAATTGACGAAAACGAGATCATCGACTCTTTATTCATACAGGGAGCATACACATTACCTGCTGGTCAAACTGCTGGAGGAATCGTAATTGAGCCCTCCAAATCTTCCAATATATCATCATATGCAGCGGATCGTTGGGCTAGGCTGTTATCATCAGAAAAGATAGCTCTCACGGCCAGATTTAGTGGTGCAACGGAGGATGAAATTACTTGGATCTACGAAGACTACGGAATAGATTTAAAATTAGGTGCAAAAGTATATATCCAAAAGTAATATGAGACTATTTCAAATATCCCTATTGGCCTTACTTTACCTCCCCTGTCATGCACAGTTTGATATACTGAGCAACCTGAGCTATGATCCTCAAGTACGATTTGAGAATAACCCCTCGGCTCGAGATACAAATTGTTTTGTAATCAACCTGCCTGTATTACAAAATAGTAATTCCTTCGCAGGAGTATCGTATGGTGATGTATTGGTCACAGAAGGTGACGCTACCAAAATAAATGCTGGAGCCATCCTCGAAAATCTTAATACCCAAAATCACTACGCCAATCATACTCAGGTTAAGCTTATTGGTCTTACTCTTCATAGAAAAAGCTGGTCTATCCATGCAGCATATAGCTACAACTTTCATGGCTATGCTACTTACTCTGATGATATGGCAAAATTTGCATTGGAGGGTAATGCCCAATTTATAGGAGAGACAGTAGACTTTAATCCTGGTCTGCTTTTGCAAGCCTACCATAGCCTCCAACTTGGAGGAAGCTTATCTTTATCTACATTCGACATCGGCGCCAGAGTAAAGCTACTTTCTGGGATAGAAGATATTAGCTCCATACAATCTGGTCCCATAAGCATAGAGACTGGTACTGACAACTACGCATGGAACTTTGATAATGATTGGCGGATCAATAGCAGTAATGCCTTGAGCATCAATAACCTCAATGATATCGAAACCAGTTTCAGTAGGTATAATGCTACCCCAATAAGTGAAAACACAGGTCTCGGAATAGACTTAGGTATAAGCTCACAACTTACTAGCCAATTAAGTATGAGTGCTAGTATACTCGATATCGGCTCTATTACATGGCGGTATCGTGTCAATAACTACTCCTCTACTCGTAATGATAGCTACTCTGGTATAGACCTTATCGATTATATAGACAATACCAATGATATTGATCTCACGGATACCTTGTATAATATTCTTGAGCTTGAGGAGTCTAATATCAAATATACCACAAGCTTACCCACTCGACTTTATGCTCAGATCAGCTATGATATATCAGACAATCAACGGCTCGGTGTATCATACTTTCAGATGTTGAGCCAAGATCCTGAGTTGTATGCCGTTGCAATCAACTATGCACGAGAGTTAGGACGATGCAGGGTATATACTCAATATACCTACTGTAATACTTCTGCTCTCAATATTGGACTTGGGGCCGAATTACATATAGGTAAAGTAGCTATACATGCATACTCAGATGGCATTACGGGAGTCTTTGATCCGATCAACGCTCCTTGGATAAGTCATCGCATCGGTGCATATATACGGTTATAAATAAAAACAGGTCTATCCGACAAGTAGCAGATAGACCTTATTGATTTTTTATTTGTAGCTCATTCTACCTTCTTGATTTCGATCCACCTGTGCTACCTCCACCGAGTTTTTCAAACATAACACCTATCCTTAATCCAAATGATATAGCTACATTATCCGATCCTCCAAGATCACCAAAATATATCTCCTCATATGATGGCGTATCTATGACCCCATTAGTTCTGGTGAAGCTTCCGCCAAAATAGTGAAACCCTCCAAAAAGATCTAAGGCTATTCGGTTTTGTAAAACCCATTGCTTTCCGATATCAAAACCTGCATGCAATGCAGAAACTGTTCGCTCCTCATTACTCCATGAGTAGTTCCTCTTAGCATAACCGTATCCTCCTCTAAACCTTAAGTATCCACCATCTAGCAGGTGATTTGGTCTATATCGATTACCCTTGGTGATCGACTTTAGTTTAATTTTGTACCCCATATCAAGCGCTACACCATCACCTATATTATTGTCATCCGCATTGATCCCAAGACCGAGCACCTTGACACTCGCTTCCCAGCTTGAATATAAATTTAATGATCGCTCATAGGTGAGGGCGGTTACACCGGTTCCCAATGCGAAAAAGTTAAGTTTAATATTACTTCTGTGATCATCAAAAAAGTATGAATCACTTAGCGCTTCTTCTTGCTCTTTGATCACCTTACCGTAAGAGAATTTAATTTCTCTGACTTGACCTCTGTTCAGTGTAAATACAATCTGACTCGGATCTTCCACCTCAACATATTTGATTTCGGTTTCTCCGAGCTCTTTAATATTACAGCTGATCTTGTCTCCGTTTTTGAGTAAAATAAGGTCTTGCGACATTATATCGGTGCTGAAAAATAGTAGAAATAAAAAAGTAGAAATTGCAATTATTGGTTTTTTCATAGCATATACCTTTTAGTATTTAGAAATGGTAAGTAAATATAGCTTTCTAATATAGAACGACGATGTTGCAAAAATGTGCTATTTAACCAAGCTTAACGCCTATTAAACTATTCATAACTTAAATTAATCGATGAAAAGCGCCGTTTAGTATATAGTACCTTGCATTTACTAGTACTATGTATTGCATAGTACTATATATTCTTCTATCTTTATGTTATGAAAATTGAAAACACGAAAGCACAAATGAGAAAAGGAGTTTTGGAGCTCTGCGTTCTTTCTATTATTTCTAAAGAGGAGGCCTACCCTTCTGATATTATCAAAAAGCTAAAAGAAGCAAAACTTATAGTGGTAGAAGGCACTCTATATCCTTTACTGAATAGACTCAAGAATGCATCTCTACTTCATTACACATGGAAAGAATCCAATGCAGGCCCACCGAGAAAATACTATCACCTGACCGATGAGGGTTCAGGATTTCTCACTGAGCTCAATAAAACATGGGATGAACTTAACCATGCTGTTTCACAATCTACTAAAACCAATGCATAACTATGAACAAAATTTTTAATATAAACCTCGGTGGATTCCCCTTCACAATCGATGAAGACGCCTACCTCAACCTAAACCAATACTTGAAAACCATCAAATCTCATTTTTCAGATTCTGAAGGTTGTGAAGAGATCCTAGAGGACATCGAAATAAGACTAGGAGAGTTATTTAATGACCAACTCAAAGGAAGACAAATCGTTACCAATAACGACCTAGAAGCGGCAATTAGCATTATGGGTAAGCCAGAAGACTTTGGAGCGGAATCTATCAAAGAGGACCATACGCATCAAAAGCATTCTCATACTACAGATTTTAAAAAATCTAAGTCTAAGAAGAGGCTTTTCAGAGATCCTGACAACAAAGTAGTAGGCGGAGTTTGCTCAGGGCTAGCGGCATACTTCGGCATAGATGATCCGCTCTGGCTCAGGATTGGATGGGTAGCTCTATTCATTACAGGAGGGATGGGGTTATTTATCTACATAGTATTGTGGATTGCGATGCCTATGGCCAAAACATCCGCAGATAAACTAGCCATGCGAGGCGAAAATGTCAATATCTCGAGCATAGCTAAGCAAGTAGAAGACGAGCTTTACGATATAAGTGATAAGATCGGAAATACCCTTAAAGACTTTGGTAGTAAAAAAAAAGGCTAGCTACTCGTAATCAACTGATACGACCCTATAGACAGGGATTTCTGCTTTAGCTATTATAACGAATAGATACTTGAGGGTATAGAGCCGAGTGCTTTATGCCCTTTTTCTATGGATGCTTTTCTAATAAAATACCCTATCTTGCATACAAAGGAATCAGTTATGCAAAAACTAATCAACACCGTTCATTGCTGGCTAAGTAGGTATTTTCTTATTACCAAAGCCTTATTGTTTATCTGTTTTCTAATGGCCTGTAATGACGACGAAGACCCTCGACCTAAAGAGTATAAAGCCTCAGATTTATTGCTGTGGGAGCTAGATCTTGATGAAGATTATGCCTTGGACTTTAATGCTTATCAATGGGAAGACTTGTATATTATAAAAGGTCGGAATAAAGATACTTCAGTTGATGAATTAGTTGCAATAGACTCTAACAACGGAGAGATAAAGTGGATATGGAGCGATTGGTCTAACTCTCTTACAAGTACTTATAACATAGATGTTGTAGATATAAATAATGAATATATTTTAATGAGTAGTCCTTTAGAAGGCATCTACCTAATTGACCCTATTTCAGGTGCTACATTATCTGAGAATACTGATGAGACAAGTAATGAAAACAACTTATGGGGTAGAGCATATTTTGCCGAGGATAAAATTATTGTCCCAATTGTAAGCCAAGATCCCTCCTAACTATTTGAATTTCACCAATTCTATTTCTGGGATCATATTAGCAATCAATTAGATTATTTAGCAGAAATCGAATATTTCACAGGATATAGAGCTATAAGCGGTAAACCTATATTAGAAAGCACTATCAACGGTGATACGATTATGTATGTTGAAGCCCATGGATCCACAAGATTAGGAAATTACTTCGCTTTTAACCTTAGCGCCGATACTCTATTATGGTCAAAAACGCATCTTATCGATGAACCAAGAAACTACTCCAATGAAACGAATCCAATAATACTAGGCGATCAGATCATATTTTATGATAATCTAGAAGTGAGGTCATTTGATAAAATAGATGGTTGTCCATTATGGTCAAATGAGTACACCAATGATAGATTTAACTTCAATGCTATTTACTTTTCTGATACGCTTGCATATATTAACACTAACATGGTCGACTTTATTAATCTTAATAATGGAAATACAATTCATGAAGAATCTCTACAATCATCTAACCGCTTTATCTCCAAATTTAAAAACCAAATACTCATAGAACGAGACTCAGATGGCACCATATTCTATAATGTAAATTCTTTAGGTATAGACTTTTTTATCAATCATGAAGACAAGCCAAAGTCCCATAGTCCTTTAACTTTTCCTGCGGATAAGTTATTGATTTATAATCAATCAAATAAGATCTATTGCTACGAGTATCCAGAGTAAAGTAGGGGTAGAATTTGTTAAAACACCTGATTATAATCTAAGAAATATACTAATCGGATAGAAAAGCTATTAGACTGACTCTCTTGGAAGATCTCTTTCAGATTTTCTACATAATTAAGATCGAGTTGCCGACCAAAACTCTGTAGACTCTGCCTCCACACAAAGAATAAATCGCTCCCTGGGGCAAATCTCCAACGATAGTCTACATCAATATTGAATAGATTAAAGTTGGTGCTATATACAGAGGTGGCGTTTTCTAAAAACACTTGGTCACTGATCAATGCCAGTCTGCCATCATCATCAAGTAATCCAAAGCTCGTATAATCGACCTTGTCCCAGTAATGTCGTACCCTAAATGCGAGTGACATCACGTTATTAAAGATGTATTGCCCTGATATCGTATTGGTTACTCTAAGTCGATCTCTTTGACCAAATAAGATATCATCACTTCCAAAACGAGAAGCATCAGGGTCTATAAAGTCTTTATTTACCCAACCCTCATCAACATATTGGTCAAAAATATTGAAGTTCCACTGCATAAAAAACTTATCGCTAAATCTATACCGTGGTCTAAACTCGTAACTCAGATTGATCCGATCTTCTTGATTGAACTTCCTAACACCAAACTCAAGGTCAAATGCAAATGGTTTGTCATAATTGGTGCTGATAAAAGGCCCCATTCCATAACTTGTCGGTACGTGAAATACCCTCGAGAAATCACTTACTCTAGCCTCAAAATAATCGTCACTACCATTAGGCGAAACGCTAAACCAAGAACCAAAAGCAAATATTTTTTTTGTCAGTGCAAAGAAACCTACATCGAGACTAAAGTTGGTCCATAAATTAGGATCGTATAATTTCCCATAGCTGGCATCTCCCCAAATCTCGAATCTATTGAATATGCCCGTGGGCTCAAACTGATTGAACGCCCCATAGAGGCTCCCGCTTCTTTCATTAGGATTGAATAAAAAACCTAGATCATTCGGATTATAATCTGGAGATTCTTCTGTATAACTGGCACCATAGACAAATTTTCCCTGGTTTTCAGATATAGAAGCCCTTACCGTATGACCGATATCGGCATACTCGCTGAAGTATCGCTGACTTACACCGACTTTTCCATTCAACTTCCACTTTAGATCATTAGAATTTAAATTGTAATCTAGCCCTGTCAAATTTGCATCATAAGTCGATCCACGGCGCATTACATTCGTATTGATCAAACTTATACTTGAGTTATTTCTGAGGTTTTGATCCAAGACTAGAACATTATAATTGGTCAGTGGATTAGTCTCTATTTGGTACTGACTGCCATCAGCTCTTTCTAGAGTAGCATTAGTCGATCCTTCCACAGCATTAAAAAAACCTATACCCGTACCAGTACTATTACGTCCAGAAATCTTAGTTGCATTATACAGTTGGTTACTTACTGGGTTATCTATGATGGTAGCTTCGTTTTCTACGGCAGACTGTATGGCCTGAAAGCGGTTGATAGGGGAACCTCCAATACGTCGAGAATAGAAAAATCCACCTTTATTGAATATCTCAACTCCCTCCGTAAAAAAAGGTCTATTTTCTTGCAAAAACTGCTCAAAAGGACTCAAATTAAGTACCAACTGATCACTTGATACCTGACCAAAATCAGGAATCAAAATCATATCAAGAGTATAAGCATCATTAATCCCGTATTTGAGATCCAATCCTGCATTGTAAGACGTACCCCAACCTAGATTATCTCCAGTACCAGGAGCAACTTGATTTTGAAGATAGGTAGTTACATAAGGTGTGATCGATAATCGTACTGGAGGCTTTATATTTTGAATGCCAGTCAAATTTCCTGCTTGATTTAAAAATCCTTGAACCTCTGGAGTGATGGGATTCCACCAGCTCACCTCTCGAAGTCTACGACATTGACGACCGAAGTTTACCGACCATTCTTGAATTTCGTCCTCAGGAAAACGTAATGCAGCATAAGGAATTTTATACTCCAAGGACCACCCGTCATCCTGCATTTGTACGGCCGACTCCCATACTGCATCCCAACTCGCATCCTCTCCCTGTTGAGAATACTTAGTGTCTAACTGTACCCCAGCCGCAGAAACTACAAATCCTACTCCATCGACACCACCTTTGTAGGTGTCAAAAATAGCTGCAAACCAATCGACACTTGGTAACTCATCTCGTTCAGATAATTGCTTCATGATCAAATCAGGAGAATCATCATATAAATAAGCAGCGATATAAACAGCTTCGTCGTCATGTAAAATCCTTACCTCTGATTGAAAGCTAGGTTCTATATTAGGCGTAGGTTGCCTTTGGACAAATGCATCAGTCACTTCACTACTTTTCCATATCTCTTCGTCGATATGACCATCTATTTTTATAGATTCACTGATGCGATGACACAATATCTCTTTATGTACGATCAAACTATCCTGAGCTTGCATTAAATTGCTCAGACCAAAGACTAAAACCAAAGAATAAATAAACTTGTCCATCTGATATACTTTAAAGATGGTCAAATGTCGATATTTATAATATGTAAACCTGAATTATTAGATCAATATTAGAGAACAAACTACGAATCGCATTTCTCTACAATCAACAAGTCCACAGCAGAGTCAGAGATATCACAATTAGATTTGTCATAATAAATATTTAGACCAATCTAATTATGGAGCAAAAGTCCAAGAGAAAAAGAAAAAGAGTATCAAAATAATGACTAACTTTAATGTAAATAATAAAGAGCAAGCATGAGTATAGTCGAAATGAAAGTGCCAACTATTGGCGAATCTATAACTGAAGTAACACTCTCTCAATGGCTTATCAAAGACGGTGATTATGTATCACTTGATGAGCCCATCTGCGAGTTTGAATCAGATAAAGCAACATTAGAGTTCCCGGCAGAAGCTTCCGGTAAACTTATTTATGTTGCTGCAGAAGACGATGACTTAGAAATAGGTGCTCTGGTCGCAAAAATCGATACGTCGGTAGCAAAACCAGCAAATACTAGTACGGCTGAAGCTGTACCGGCTAATACCAATGTATCCGAAACAGCACCCAGCAAAGACACTTCGAGTGAACCCAATTATGCAACAGGTCATCCTTCACCAGCAGCTGCAAAAATACTCAGAGAACAAAATATAGATCCAGCATCTGTTCAAGGAACAGGAAAAGATGGACGCATTACCAAAGAAGATGCAAAAGCCGCAAAGCCAGAAAAATCCCAAGCTCTAACCAGTCCTACTTCGACCGAAAATGCGAGTATATCACATGCATTGTTTTCTAGAGATGAGCGTCGACAGAAAATGAGTAGAATGAGGAGGACTATCGCCACGAGACTAGTATCTGCTAAAAATAGTACGGCTATGCTCACTACCTTTAATGAGGTAGATCTTACCAATATCATGGCACTGCGTAAGCAATACCAAGAAAAATTTGTAGCCAAATACGGTGTCAAATTAGGATTTATGTCATTATTTGCAAAAGCATGTGCTATGGCATTGCAAGAAAAACCTGATGTAAATGCTATTATCGATAGCGATCATGTCATCTATCATGACTATGTTGATATAAGTATAGCTATTTCTACCCCGACAGGCTTAGTGGTACCACCTGTACATAATGTGGAGTCTTTAGGGTTTCATGAAGTAGAATTAAAAATAAAAGAACTAGCCTCGAAAGCACGTGATGGCAAGCTCACATTAGATGAAATGAAGGGTGGTACATTCACTATTACAAATGGAGGAGTATTTGGCTCTATGATGAGTACCCCAATACTCAACCAACCGCAGTCTGCAATACTAGGTATGCATGCTATACAGCAAAGGCCCGTAGCTATCGATGGTCACGTAATGATAAGACCCATGATGTACCTTGCATTATCATATGATCATCGAATCATTGATGGAAGCACCTCCGTAACCTTCTTAGTACGTGTAAAAGAGCTACTAGAAGACCCTATGACACTGATGATGGGTATCTAATTAGCATTCTAAAATAAAAAGAAAATAGGTCCGTGGCTAAGCAAAGCTTCGGGCCTTTTCTTTTTATACAATATTAACATTTATATTAATTTATATATTTATATCATTGACATACAATATATTACAAATTAATATTTCGCATAATTTAAGGCTAGAAAACATATTACATATAATCATCAATTGAATTGGTATTCTATTTGCACTCTGACAAGCATATTGAAATCAATTAAATACACTTTTGATAAATAAGTATTATGAGCAATCTACTACGTCAAGTCTTTCAAAATAGTGTGATTATCTTCTCTGTACTGATAGTCACCAATATGTATGCTACCAATAGCCCAAAATCCGTTCAGTTTTTTAACGGAAACTATGAGCAAGCCAAAGAAAAAGCGGCTATGGAAGGTAAGTTTTTTATGATGGACTTCTATGCAGATTGGTGTATGCCATGTAAATGGATGGACCAAACAACGTTTACCAATGACGAGGTAGCTAGTATTGTGAACAAAAAATATGTAGCCTTTAAAGTAAATATAGATGATATAGAAGGTTTTGATCTCAAGAAAAAATATGAAATCCAATACTTGCCTACTATATTAATTTTTAACCATAAGGGAGAACTTGTAGACAGAATAGAGGAGACCTTACCCCCGAGCAAGCTTATTGCTGCCTTGGGTAAGCATAATGTGGCCAATAGCTCTACTCAAGAGGTATATACCTATAATACATCGCCGACACAGAGTAAAAAACTGATCAGCAATAATGATGAGGTATCCGAAGATTATCAGTTAGATAGAAAAACGCTTTCTAATTACAAGGAGGCCAATAAAAATAGAAGTTTTAGAATACAAATAGGAATATACGAAGAACATGAAAATGCCTTTGACGTGGTCAATAATCTAAGAGATAAATTTATCGAACCCATTATTGTGCTTAATGATTATAAAAATGACAACGTCATATATAAGGTGATGATGGGAGAGTTCAAAACCATGGGCGAAGCAGAAAGCTTCAAGTCTATTCTGAAAAATGATTTTGATATCGATGCCATAGTGCAGTAAAAAAATATAAAGACTAATAGAACCTTAAGTATCCGACGTCCCATCCCAGGAACATATTTTTATACTCTTCGATCTTATATTATTCTCTTATATTGAGTTATGATATTGATCAGAGATATAAAAGAATTAGTCGGAATACTAGATAAGCCTCACTCTTTCAAAAAGGGTGAGGCTTTGTCTATGGTAGCATCTATAAAAGATGCTTTCTTACTCATCGATGGAGAAGTCATTATGGATTACGGGCCTATGTCAGCATGCCCCATCGAACAAAATTTTGATCAAATAATCTCAGCGGAAGGAAAGCTCGTACTACCCTCATGGTGCGATAGCCATACACATATCGTATATGCAGATAGCCGCGAAGATGAATACGTACAACGTATACAAGGTAAATCATATGAAGAAA